>JBMSHA010000252.1:0-3166 GCA_049416245.1 Flavobacteriales bacterium
AGGATAGCATTTGCCCAATTCGCCTATCTTTCCAATTGAATTCACGAACTAACCCTCACGCGATGAATGAATTGGAAGTTACGCACCAAGCGTATGACGTGGTGATTCTGGCAAGCGAGGCCCGGTATTGGTACTTCTTGCTCGGAAGTGTAATCGCAGGCTTTGCGGTGATTTCGTCTTTTGCCAAACTGACTGGAGAAAGCAAGGATCGCGCGCTGCGTGGAGCGGGTTGGGTGATGATTGCAGCCAATCTCGTACCGCCGCTTTATGGCATGTGGAGCCCCGAGGTGGACCTGAATATTCACCGAAATCTGCCCATTCATTTTTGCGGTCTCAACGGCTGGTTGATTGCATTCAATTGCTTTTGGCGGAACCCGAAAGTGTTCACGTTCACGGCGTTCCTTGGAACAATTGGCGGTGTACACGCCTTGCTCACGCCGCAACTGACCATCGGCGATGCGCCGGCGATTTTGGTGCATTACTACTTCAACCACACGGCGATTGTCGTATTGCCCATGATCATGGCGCGCAGCTATGGATTCCGTTTCCCGAAATGGGGGTGGGCTTGGACCTATGTGGCGGCGGCGGTGCTGTCGACGTCGGTGGGAGTATTCAATTGGTATTTGAATACCTACCATCCGGCGGACATCACGGCGAACTACATGTACATGTGGGAAGCGCCAAAAGTGGACAATCCCTTCGTTCAAAAGGCCGCGTGGCCATGGTACATCCTGCCGTTGCATGCCGCACTCGTGTTGCATTTGTTGGTGATCAACGCGGGATACCGTTGGGGAACACCGCTCGAGGCGCTCGCCGGAGAGAAGTGGTGGCGTCGGCGGTTTAGCTGAGGCGGCTGAGGGGCGCACTTCTTATCAACCCAATTTCCACGTTGCATCGAAAAGCGGAGGGCGAGAAATACCTTCGCAGCATGCGTGCATATTTGGATTTATTGGATCATTTGTTGACCAACGGAACCCTGCGTGAAGACCGCACGGGAACAGGAACCATCGGTTGCTTCGGCTACCAAATGCGGTTTGATTTGCAGGAAGGTTTTCCCGTGCTCACGACCAAAAAGCTCCACCTGCGATCCATCATCCACGAGCTCCTTTGGTTTTTGCAAGGCGACACGAACATCCAGTACCTGAAGGACAACGGCGTGCGCATCTGGGACGAATGGGCCGACGAAAACGGCGACCTCGGCCCGGTATACGGTTACCAATGGCGCAGTTGGCCCAATCCCGACGGCTCCCACACCGACCAAATCACCAAGCTCGTCGATCAAATCCGAAACAATCCGTATTCGCGCCGCCACGTGGTCTCCGCATGGAACCCCAGTTTCATCGACGACATGGCTTTGCCACCTTGCCATTGCCTGTTCCAATTCCACGTGGACAACGGACGCCTCAATTGCCAACTCTATCAGCGTTCGGCCGACACCTTCCTCGGTGTGCCGTTCAACATCGCGTCATACGCCTTGCTCACGATGATGATGGCCCAAGTTTGCGACCTCGAGCCCGGTGAATTCGTGCATACGTTCGGCGACGTCCACCTCTACACCAATCACGTGGAACAGGCGCGTGAGCAGTTGACCCGCGATCCGCGCCCACTCCCGAAGATGTGGATGAACCCGGACGTGAAGGACTTGTTCGCGTTCACGTACGACGATTTTAAATTGTTGGATTACGATCCGCATCCGCACATCAAGGCGGCGGTTTCGGTTTAACAGGATACGAACCCATGCGCATCTCCATCATCGTAGCGGTCGCCAACAACGGTGTGATCGGTAGGAACAACGACCTCGTGTGGCGCTTGCGCGACGACATGAAGTTTTTTTCCGAAACGACGCGCGGGCATGCGGTGTTGACGGGCCGCAAGAATTACGAATCCATCCCGGAGAAATTCCGGCCTTTGCCGGGTCGCCAAAACATCGTCATCACGCGCAATGCGGCTTACGAAGCGCCGGGGGCGGAAGTTGTGCATTCCCTTGACGCAGCGCTGGAGGCGGCACGAGTCGGTGGATCGACGGAGGCGTTCATCATTGGGGGTGGGCAGATTTACCGGGAAGCCCTCGGACGCCAGGACGTCGAAAGGATTCTGATCACGCACGTTGATGCCGAACCGGAGGGCGATACGTTTTTTGATTTGGCGGTATTGGAGGAAGGCTGGAAGGCTCATCCCATGGACGTGGGATTCGAGCCGGATGAACGCAACGAATTTGGTTTTCATATAACGGAATACGTGCGGCATGAATGAGTTCTATTTGGGAATCGAACACATTACGGATTTGCAGGGGTACGATCACATGCTGTACCTGCTCGCCCTGGTGGCGTGGGCGAATTTGAAGGATGCTTGGCGGGTAATCGTACTCGCTACGGCTTTCACCATCGGCCACAGCATCACGCTGTTGCTCGCGGGAATGGGTTGGGTGCATGCCAACGGCGCTTGGATAGAATTTTTGATCCCGGTCACCATTGCGTTGACGGCGGTGTGGAATTTGCGTCGCGGAGCCGCGGGTGATGGAAAGGCGAAATCCGGATGGGGATTTACCTACGCTGTGACGATCGCCTTCGGGTTGATCCACGGATTGGGATTCAGCTCATTTTTCCGCATGATGCGGGAGGAAGGCGAAGGCATTGTGATGCCGCTGCTGCGCTTCAATTTGGGTGTTGAGGCGGGCCAATTGCTGATTTTGGCGGTTTGCTTGGCGGTGGCTTCCGTGGCACGTGCACTGGGTGTGACTCCGCGTGAGCAGCAAGTGTTCGTCTGCGCCGTTACCGGCACCGTGGCAGTGCTCATGGCGCTGGAGCGCGTGCCATTTTGAACTTTAATGTCAAAAATGTGCAACTTTTGCCAACGTATTGCGGTTTTGGAGCGTACTGTCTGCACCAAATGCAAGATTCATAAACATTTACCATGAAATTGATCCAAACCTTAGCAGCTTTTTGCTTGCTTGCTCTCTTTCCTAAATTCAGTTCAGCACAATTTGAAGATACCGCATCGGTATTGGAATGGCTTGAAACAGAATGTGCCACAGACACCACGGAATTGTCTGAGTATTGTGACTTGATTGAATACGCAGTATTGTGCCTTGAAGGGGATTCTGTTTATTGCGACTCGTTAGATTGGGCATTGGAGGGGCTGGATACTTTAGACGCTTCCGATAGTA
>JBMSHA010000253.1:0-3159 GCA_049416245.1 Flavobacteriales bacterium
TTCAGGATGGAAAATGAGGTGCCCCATCCCCAATGGAGCTACGCAACAATCGAGGTGAAGGGCATTCTGGTAAGGGTCAGTATCTGATTTCTTCAACTCAAAAGGGCGAACCTTTCGTTGCGGAAATGATTTTTGAAGCCAATTCAACGCTGCTTCATTGGTTCGAGCAGTGGTGTACTCAGCAAAAGCTTGGTCTTTGGCGTAGCCGACCCAAATTTCGTCTCGCATGGGCATGATGTCACCTCCTTCCATTTGAACATCGGCAGGCGGCTGGATGACTTGCAATGGATTTCGGGCGAACATGGAGTCAAGTCCCTTCTGCTCCAATGCGCGATCTTCGACCATGTGGGTCAAAATGAACGTGTCATCGATGACGAATCCAATGTCACGCGTAAAGACTTGGTTGATGCCCAAAAAATCGGGTCGTATAACCTGAACATGATGAGCCTCCAGAAGTTCCACTAGATCATTGAGCTCGCGTGTAACGGATGCTTCAGATGGATAGCTCCCTTGCAGGACGTGATGCCTCGATTGCGGATCATACGTTTCTTCCAACGTCGGAACTCCTCCCATGCCTTCACCGATGCCGATCATAACAGCCTCCAAAGGCTGCCATTCATCTTTGATGTGCCAGGCAATGGGCTTCATGGGATATAGCTTCGGTGACGGCTAATTTATTTTTGAGACGTCGGGTCGTTCGCACGTCGATGTCGAAGGGCTTCCACCATGGCATTGGCTCCCATCATACCGGCCGCGCCGGTTTCATTGAAATTGGGGGGCAAAAAGCACCAGTGTACAGAATCCACATGACTCACGGCCCAAATGCGGCTGTATCCTGCGACTTCCCAATACCGCAACTCGGGGATGGAATCACCCGGGGCGATGCCAGACTCGCGATACGTAGCATTGCCCTTTCCATAATTTGTTTCGACCATTCCCTTCATGCCATTGGGTCGCGGTCCATCGTAGTTTCGGTGAAATTCAACAAAATGCGATAAATCGAGATTCAACAAGACCACGTCTTGATCGTTGTCGCGGTAGACTGGACTCGTGTAGACAATTTCGGCTGCTGCGGTTCGGTTTTGAACACCCCGTTCTGTCCAGTGTTCCAATGCTCGCTTGCTGCCATTCACAAAGGCAGTGTCTCCCTGTTTTTTGTGCATGGGAAAATAATGCATCAAATCATCCCATCGCGCTTCATTCGTGGCTTTGAAATAGGCTGTCAAATCGGATTGGATGGCCTTGAGGGTATCATCAGAGACATGGGCTTGTAGATTTTTTTCAGCGATGGTGACCACTTCGATCATTTGCCGTTCGACCCCTTGAATTTGTCCCTGTGCGCGAGAAATGGTCGTGGAATTTTCCGAACAACCCGCAAGCATAAACGCGACGAACACTGCCGTCGAAAGAATTTGGAGACTTCGCATGCCGCAAAAATAAGCGGTTAGTTGGGAAAGTACCCTTTGTTTTTCAGTGCTTCTTGCTCCAAAATTAGGCGCTTGAATTTCAGCTTTTGAGCCAAAAGAGGGCTCGACCCTGCATCGTCTGCATCCGTGAGAATTTCGAATCGATCAAGCGCATTCATGCCGTATCGTAATAGCGCATCGGTGAGTAAAGGAGGGGATGGACTCAATGGAACCGCGCCTTGAATTCGATCGATTTGCTCAATTTCATTCATCGAGGCAACATCGACGCGCCAATCTTTCCAATGTTGAAATCGCTGGATCATCCCCACTGGATAACGGGAACGATCTCCTTTGGGATCAAGATTGATCTCTTTGCATCGGAACAATCCAACGCATTGAACAACGGCGTTTCTTTTTCCTTCGGTGTCTGCATCGGTGGCAAAAATCAACCGCACCAAACCACCCCAACCACCGGAAGTTGGAATGGCATTTCCTGTTGAAAAGAGAATGCCAAATTCTTCAAGGTCATTGGTTTCCAATTCGTTGAATAATTGCTGATACCGAGGTTCGAAGATGTGCAACGCTATCCGTTCGCCTGGTAAGGGCATGAGACCTAGCGGAAACAAAGGGAAGGAGGAGTCTGCTGATCTCACATAGGGTAAACAACCGACCTCGCTCCAAGTTCATTCCTTGACCGCAACTCCATAATAAGCCTTCTTTCCATTAGGATAGACACCTTCCACCAGCACCCCCCCGCTTGAACGTTCGAAAAACGTTCGAATTTGAGAGGCATTTTCAATGGGCTTTCCGTTGATTTTGGTAACGATGAAACCTTTTCTGATGCCGGAATTCGAAAATGAGCCCTCTCGCAGCGCAGTGACTTGCATGCCTCCGGAGAAAGCCAACGATTTTGAAACCGATGAGTTCACGGGACTGAATTCGGCTTGGCAAGACTCCAGCCAAACAGATTCGGTGTTTCCAGAAGCGGACAAAACTTTTTCTTCTTCAATAGCGCCTTCGCGGTTTTTCAGCTGAACTTGTAGGCTCAGCGATTGATTTTCCCGGATAAACTCAACATTGACCACGTCTCCGGGATGGTATTTGGCCACACTTTCTTGGAGTGATGGGAAATTCTCTATCGCCATCCCGTCGATGGCTACTACAACATCACCCTTTCGAATGTCTGCATCATCAGCTCCACTGCCCGGTACAACACCTACCACAGCGCATCCCGTGACCTCGGTTAATTTCAAGGCCTCGGCCAATTCTTCGTTCATGGGTTCGATTTGGATGCCCAAATATGCGCGTCGGACCTCGCCGAAAGTGACCAAATCGTGAGCCACCTTCTCGACAATGCGGGCCGGAACCGCAAAGGAATATCCCGCATAGCTTCCGGTTCTTGAGGCGATGGCCGTATTGATCCCTACCAGTTCGCCTCGAGTGTTGACCAGTGCGCCTCCGCTATTCCCAGGATTTACGGCAGCATCCGTTTGGATGAAGGACTCTACTGGGTATTCCAAGGTTCGTGGATCTCCTCGTAAAATATTGATGCTCCTCGACTTTGCAGAAACAATGCCTGCGGTAACGGTGGAGGTCAAGTCAAATGGGTTGCCCACGGCCAACACCCATTCTCCGATCTGGACCTCATCTGAATTGCCAAAGGCCAAGGCAGGCAGTGGTGATGCTGCGTCGATCTGAAGCACCGCTAAATCTGTGGAGGGGTCGGTGCCGATGACTCGGGCGGGATAATTTC
>JBMSHA010000254.1:0-3117 GCA_049416245.1 Flavobacteriales bacterium
GCATCTCCTTTCATGCGGAGTTTCCCGTTCTCAATCAATTCCCGAATGAATTGGGTGTGATGCAACACGTCGTAAGTTCCACCCAATTCGGGGTATTCGTTCTTCATGATGTTGAAGCAATGCGGACAACCGGTGATGATGCGCTTGATGCCGTAGCCGTTTAGCGTCGCAATGTTTTGGGCGGCCTGCATTTGAAACAAGAATTCGTTCCCAGCGCGCTTGGCGGGGTCGCCTGTGCAGGATTCCTCTTGGCCGAGTACGGCGAAGGAAGTTCCTGTAGCGTGCAAAATGCGTGCAATGGCCTTGGTGATGCGTTTTGCACGATCATCAAAACTGCCGGCGCAACCGACCCAAAAAAGCACTTCCGGGCTTTGTCCTGCGGCCGTCATTTCGGCCATGGTGGGGATGTGAAATGAACTCATGGTGAATGTCAAACTTCTTGGGTCCAGTCGCCTCGGCTACCTGCGGGAAAAGCCCACGGTGCGCCATTGTTTTCGATGTTGTTGAACATGGATGTGATGGACTCGGGCGATTTACTGTCTTCCATAATCAGGCTGCGTCGCATGTCCAAAATGATGCCCATGGGTGAGATGTTGATGGGGCAAGCTTCTACGCAAGCTTGGCAGCTTGTGCATGCCCACAATTCCTCTTCGCTAATCCAGTCTCCCAGCAAACTTTTACCGTCCGGTTTCCATTCGCCTCCTTGTGCTTCGCGTTGCTGACCGATTTCCTCAATACGATCCCGCGTAGACATCATAATCTTGCGGGGACTCAGTAATTTTCCGGTTTGGTTGGCCGGGCATTCGGATGTACATCGACCGCATTCCGTGCATGTATAGGCTTCGAGCAATTGCTTCCAGGTCAAATCGGTCGCATCTTTCACCCCAAATCGGGCAGGCGGTTCGTCGGTTGCTGGCGCAGCGGCATAAGGGTCAGCACTCGGGTCCATCATGAGGTCCACCTCTTTCTTCACGGCCGCCATGTTGTCCATTTGGCCTTTTGGATTGAGGTTCGAATAGTACGTATTCGGAAAAGCTAGAATGATGTGAAAGTGCTTGGAATAAGGAACGTAAACCAAGAAAGCGAGCACCCCGGCGATGTGGAACCACCACATACCGCGCTCGACGGCTACCACTCCCGCGTCCGACAGCCCATCATACAGTGGGACCAACCAACTGCTCACCGGAAACGATCCGGCATTCACGTAGTGCTCGATTCCTCGAGATTGGGCAATGGAATCGGCTGCATTCATGCTCAGAAACGCGAACATGAGCAGCACTTCCACCACCAAGATGATGTTCGCGTCCAACGTGGGCCACCCCTTCAAATCTTTGGACGCCAAGCGCGCTAGAGCCAAGCCGTTTCGCCGAACGAAAAACACCACGCACGCAATGATGACGCCCAACGCTAGCCATTCAAAGGAAGCGATTAAGAAGTCATAAGGAGCACCTAGAAAGGCAAAAACGCGGTGGGTCCCGAACAAACCATCGATCAGAATCTCCAGGATTTCGATGTTGATGATGACGAAGCCCACGTAAATCAAAATGTGCATGATCCCGGCAACCGGGCGGGCTGTCATTTTGCCTTGGCCGAGCGCCACACGTGCCATGGTGGCCCAACGCTCACCCGTTCGGTCCGATCCGTCCCATTCCCGTCCGGCCAGGATGTTTCTTCGAATGACACCGATGCGCCGGGCGAAGAAGAAAGTTCCAGTACCCAGAAGCAGTAAGAATAGGAGTTGGCTCATCATGGAGATGGGGGCTAAGTCATTCAGGATTTTCAGAAGAGCGCTTGTCGATTTCTTCGTCAATGAGGTTTCTCAAGCGCTCGAGTTCTTTCTTCGACAAGGCTTTTTCTTGTTTTTTGCCAAAAACAGAGACGCGGACATACCTCCAGGGATTGAGGTACAGGTCGTTGATCAAGTACTGAAGTTCTTGGTTGGTAGCCACCAATCCGGCGTGCAGGCTGTCGCTATTGACCAATTGCCCCAGGGAGCCTTCTCCGTTGTTGATTTTGCGGGTAATCTCGTCAACTTGAGTGAGTGCGCTGTTCGCACGGTGAATCGTTTCGGCAAAGTTTACCGCTGCCAAGGAGTCCGAGATTTCCGAGAAATTTTCCATCACATTGGACAACTCGTCGTTGTGGTTTTTTAAGTTGGATGTGATGCCATCTACATTCTTCAGGATGCTGGCGAGGGTGGAGCGATTTTCAGCGACCATGGCGTCCAGCTTGAGCGACGTTTGCTCGAGGCTTTCCACTGTTCGTTGGATGCTCTCGAACGCGGTGGGCAATCCCAACGTTGCGTCCGCCTCGAATACCGCTTTGAGGTTTTCTAAAATATCGTCAACGCCGTCGATGAGTTGGTCTGTCTTGTTCTTCAAGGGCATGAGTTCGATGCGCACCGCCTCTGCAATCCCGACTTCAAGGTCACTCAGCAGGGTGTCTCCGGGCATCGCGAGCTCAGCGGATTCACCGGCAATGAGATCGATGGCCTTCGTGCCGAATAAATCGCTGGAGGTGATTTTTGCTTTGGAATCTTTCGGGAGTTGCAACGCGGATTCATCTATGTCAAATGCTACAACGAGGCTGCCGTCCCCGGATGACGCAAATTTGACTTGGGTCACCTGTCCCACCTTGAATCCGTTCACCAAAACAGGATTTGAAACCGCCAAACCATCGATTTTCTCGTAGTGAGCGTAGTAGGTATTCGACGGGGAAAATGGGTTAAACCCTTTGAGGTAATTCACGCCAAGCACGAGCAATAACAGTCCTGCAAGAACCAATGCGCCGATGCGAAATTCGTTGGAAATTTGAGCCACGTGAATCAGTTTTTCTGCAACAGTTTTACGCCTTGTTCTTCCATGGTGCCGCCATCAAATTTGACGACAAAGGCATCAGAAAATCCGCGTCGTTGGATTTCTGCCTTGTACACACTTGCTTCAACGGAAGAACCGAACGCGCCTGCTGCATATTTATAGAGTCCGTTACGAAGATACTCAACCACAGGCGTGAGCCCTGCAAGCCGTGAATCATCTGTGGATAAGGGGTCTTCAGAAGCCAAAAACTGCACACGGAAGGTGGGAGAAGGGAGCGGTGCTGCGGATTCGGCGGGTTGCG
>JBMSHA010000255.1:0-3116 GCA_049416245.1 Flavobacteriales bacterium
CCGACGGGGTGTTCTCGATGGATGGGTATGTCGCGCAGATTGACAAGATTTGCGACCTCGCGGAACAGTACGATGCGCTTGCGATGGTTGATGAATGCCACGCGACGGGCTTCATTGGGAAGACGGGCCGCGGAAGCATTGAATTGCGCGATGCGTTGGGTCGGGTGGACATCATTACCGGCACGCTGGGCAAGGCCATGGGCGGTGCCATGGGTGGATTCACCACGGGCCGGAAGGAAATCATCGAGATGCTGCGCCAGCGGTCGCGGCCGTACCTGTTCTCGAACAGTTTGGCTCCGAGCATTGTCGGTGCATCGTTGGAGGTGTTCAACATGCTGAGCGAATCCACCGAACTCCGCGACCGGCTCGAAGAGAATACGGCGTACTTCAAAGCGGGCATGCGCCGGGTCGGGCTGCCAATCAAAGACGGCGAGTCGGCCATTGTGCCCGTGATGCTGGGCGACGCCAAGCTGTCGCAAGTCATGGCCAATCGGTTGCTCGAAGAAGGCATTTATGTGATTGGCTTCTTCTACCCCGTCGTCCCGAAAGGCGAAGCGCGGATTCGGGTGCAGCTGTCCGCAGCGCATACCCGTGAGCAATTGGATCGGGCCATTGAAGCCTTCCGCAAAGTGGGCGATGAACTTGGGGTGCTCGAGGCGAGCTGATGAGCCCAACACCTCCACGCGTATTAATTGTCGGCGACGGACTGGCCGGCTGCCTTGTCGCGTGGGAATTGCACCTGCGCGGCTGCTCTTTTGCCGTGTGGAGCGACGGCAGTCCAGCGGCATCTGACGTGGCTGCCGGGATGTCGAATCCTGTTTCCTTTAAACGCATTCTGCCCCAATGGAATGCCCGGGAGCAGCAGGATGAGGCACGTGCCCGGTACCAATTGATTGGATCCCAGGTCGACACCACGCTCTGGCGGGACGTTCCTATAGTCCGGATTTTCCCCAATGAGGAGTATGCGGATCGTTGGGCGGACCGCGCCGCCGGTGGGCACGGGGTTTCTCCGTTCATCGAAGTGCTGGATCCAGGGAAGTTGCACGAAAGCATTCAAGCGCCCTTCGGAGCAGGGTTGGTCCCCGATGCGGGTTGGGTCGATGTCGTGGCCCTCACGCAGGCGAGCCGAGCGAAATGGCAGGGGATGGGCTGTTGGGAGCGGCGAACTTGGAGCATGGCGGACGGATGCCCAGAAGGGTTCGGCGCCGTCGTGGATTGCAGAGGAACCGGCGCCGTGGAAGATTTGGCGGCCTTCGGATTGGAATTGAGGCGAAACCACGGCGAGGTAGTGCGCGTCCGGCCTTCAGCACCCTGGGGCGACCGCATTGTCAACAACGTCACATGGGCGTTGCCCTTGGGCGATGGGACGTACCGCGTGGGTTCGACCTACCGTTGGGACATTCATGAACCCGTTTGCTTGGATGAATCACCCGCCGCGCTAATGCAAGGGGCTGCGAATGCCCGAACCACCTCACAGGAAATGGAGTGCTTGGAGCACCGGGCGGGGCTTCGGCCGACTTGCTTCGATCGCCGACCCATCCTCGGCCTGGTTTCAAAGGACCACCCGCACTACCACGCGTGCGTAGGGTGGGGCACCCGGGGCGTGACCATTGGACCTACGGTTGCCCGTTGGACGGTTGAGGCGTTGCTGGGGGAACGTGAAGCCGTGCCCGATGAGGTGCATCCCAAAAGATTCCGTACTTTCACAGAAAATTGAAAGTTTGTCAAGAAAAAAGAAAGAAAACACAAAAACCCAATGGGAGCTTGAGTTTTCGAAGCGTTGGGTAGCCGTTGGTACGCACTGGGGTGTGCCCAAAACGACCCTTGTGGTGCACGGCTGGCTCATGGCCCAGGCCCGACCGGTGTCCACGGATGAGGCCATGAAGGCACTTGAATTGAGCCGCGGCGGCGCCCACAATGCGCTTCAATCCTTGGTGGAATGGAAATTGGCGCATTCATTCAAACCCCTCGGCGCAAGGCAAGTCCAGTACACCGCTGAAGATGATCCGTTCGCCATGCTCATGGCCGTCATTGATAGGCGCCGACAGCAAGAGCTTGTGCCGTTGGCTGAATTGGATGCGTGGAATGCGGAGATGGAAGTCGAGTTGGCCGCACATGGTCGCGAAGATTTCCACGCCCGCTTGGGGGGCATTGTGCACAGGGCGCGCCAATTGGACGCACTGCTGGTGCGAACGGCCCGGGAAGATGAAGGATGGTGGTGGCGATGGATTTTGGGACCCCTGCGAACAAAATAAAATTGCTTCTTTTCCTCTTTGGAGATGCTTACCTTCGGGGAAAACACCGGCCATGTTGCACGAAAAAATCGAACAATCTCTGAACGCCCAGATTTCGTTGGAAGGTCAGAGCAGCCATGCTTACTTGGCCATGGCCGTTTGGGCTGAGACCAGTGGATTCGATGGTACGGCGGCGTTTATTTTCACCCACGCAGAAGAAGAGCGGCAGCACATGCTCAAGTTGATGCGGTTCGTGAACGAGCGAGGAGGAACGGCTTTGGTTCCCGCCCTGAGCGTTACGCAAACCACCTTCAATGGACTGGAACAGATTTTTGAATTGATCCTCGAGCACGAGACCCGGGTTACGGCCAGCATCAACGATGTGGTGGACACGTGTTTGAGTTTGAAGGATTACACCACGCACAATTTCATGCAGTGGTACGTTGCTGAGCAAATTGAAGAAGAGGGCCTCGCCAGAAAGCTGCTCGACAAATTAGCTTTGGCCGGCGGGGACAAAGGGGCTTTGTACCTGTTTGACCGCGACATCAGCACGTTGAACGAAGCTTAATTTTGAAGAAGATCACCTCCCTTGCTATATGACCTTCACATCCGCAGGCCCTTGAGCTTGGTCCGTCACTTTCGAGGCGTTTTCCTCGCAGCGATGGTGGCCGTATGCGGTGCCGTCATGAGCCAAGGAACGAGCAGCGGATTGGATGAGACGGACACCCGCGCGGTGACCAAGGCGAATTTTCTGTTTCATTTCGCGGCCTCGAATGAATGGCCTGCCTCGGTGAAGGACGGTGCCTTTTACTTGACCATCGTAGGAAACGACCGGCTTTACGCTGAATTGGTGGACAAGTATGCGATGAAGATGATCGGGGC
>JBMSHA010000256.1:0-3099 GCA_049416245.1 Flavobacteriales bacterium
TTACCCGAAGGATCGCAGCCTGCAATCCGTCCAGCCGGGAATTAATCCCCACCACGTCGTGGTGGTATTGCTTGGTCATGCCGTGGTTGGCGATTTGCCGGCAGCGTTCAGCGACGGCGTCATCTGAAGTTACGACCGCGCCACCGTCACCCATGCAACCTAAATTTTTCGAAGGGAAGAAGCTGGTTGTGCCGATCAGGCCCATGGTTCCGGATTGGCCGTGACGGCCGTTGTTACCGCACCACGCCGCGCCGATGGCTTGTGCGTTGTCTTCAATGATGGGAATGCCTGTTCGTTCCGAAATGTCCATCAAGGCATCCATGTCAGCCATTTGCCCAAACAAATGCACGGGCACGATGGCCTTGGTTTTCGACGTGACCGCCGCATCGACTTGCGCCGGGTCGATGGTGAAGGTATCCGGATGGACATCGACCAACACCGGCGTGGCACCGAGCAGCGCCACCACCTCGACCGTTGAGATGAAGGTGAATCCCGTGGTAATGACCTCGTCACCGGGCCCGATGCCGAGAGCCATCAGGGCAATTTGCAGGGCGTCGGTTCCGTTCCCGCATGGAATGACATGCTTGCTCCCCGTGAATTTACTGAGCTCATCGGCGAAAGCCATCACTTCAGGACCTTTGACGAAGGCGCCTGTTTCCAAAACGCGCCGCATCGCGGTGTCCAGTTCGGGTTGGATTTTGGCATGTTGGCCGATTAAATCGACCATGTGGATAGTTGAATTCATTCCGCGGACCGTTGCGCCAAATTTACTTTCGCTTAACGGGTACAAACCCGCCAAGGTTTCATAAAAGCTAACACCGCATTGGTAACTTGCGCGCAGATGAAAAATTGCATTGAACGACCGGTTTTGCCGTTGGTGTTGCTCGTTTTGTTGCTTGTGGCGGTTCAAGCACCGGCTTGGGGCCAATTCAGGTCCGTCCGGGATAGCGCGCTTTTCACGCCCCACATGCACATCCACGGAGGCTTAGGAACGGCGGCCGGCGACTTGGGGTTGCGGTTTGGTGGTGGCGGAGTTTTCGGTGCAGGAGCCCATGTCAAGTTTCCATCGGGATGGATGGTCGGAGCGAACGCGAGTTTTTCTTTTGGGTTGGATTTGAAAGAAGTAGGCGTTCTGTCCAATTTGCTCACCCCCAACGGCCAACTCATCGACAACGAAGGCCAAGTGGCGCTTCTCACGCTCTCCGGCCGCAGCGGACTTTTTACCGTAGACGGCGGTCGGTTGTTTCCGCTGCCTGGCCGCAACCCGAATACAGGCATTCAAATCCTGACTGGCCTGGGGTCGTTTCATCACCGGGTGCATTTTGAGAACACCGAAAACCGCATCACGCAGCTCGAGCAGCCGTATTTATCGGGCTACGACCGACTGACGTGGGGGGTGGCGGCGAAGGAATTCATCGGGTATTGGCAGATGTCGGACAACGGATTGGTCAATTGGTACGGTGGGGTGGAATTTTGGCAGGCCCGAACCTGGCCCCAACGCCCCATGAATTTCGACACGCAATTGGTGGATGAAGGTCCGCGCTTCGACGCTTTTGCTGCGGTGAAATTGGGCTGGGTTTTCCATATCTACAAGCGCACCAACCCTGAACACTGGAATTGATGGGTCGGAATGCGCACATCGTCAGCATGTGGATTTATGCGGCGGTCATCCGGCTGCTCGCTCAGTTCGGCCATGCCAAAGCGCGCGGTTGGATTCAAATGCGTCAAGGAAACGCCGCTCGTCTGATTGAGGCAACGGAAGCGCTGCCCCGAGGCTCGCGCTGGATGTGGTTTCATTGCGCTTCGGTGGGTGAGTTCGAGCAAGCGCGCCCAGTGATGGAAGCTTGGCGCGAGCGGCACCCAGAGGATGCATTTCTCTTGACGTTTTACAGTGTGTCGGGGTGGAATGCTTTTGCGCGACGCGGAATGCCGGATTGGCGCGCGACGGATCACGTGTCGGCATTGCCATTGGATGTGCCCGGGAAGGTGAACGCGTTTTTGCGAGCGGCGAAGGGTGCATCGGGCGAAGCCGGAGTTCGGGGCATGCTGTGCGCCAAATACGATGTTTGGCCGATTTTGACTTCAGCGCTTGTGGAAAATGGTGTAGCTACGGGCGTGTTTGCTGCACATGTCATCCCCGGCCGCTGGCCGTTTCGAATGGGTGGTGCATTCCAGCAGGCTGCTTGGCGCCAACTTTCCATGGTGTCGGTACAAACGGAAACCTCGGTTGAGGTTCTGCGTAGCCATGGGATTGCTGCCGAAGTGCATGGGGATCCGCGTTTCGATCGGGTCTTGCAAGCTGTGGAAGCGCATCAAATGGACTCGGCGTTGGAACAATGGGTGGGCGGAAGGCCGTGTTTGGTGGTCGGCAGCGGTTGGGCGCCGGAGATGGAGGCGGCGCTGAAGGCTTGGCAGCCGGGACTATGCGCGGTGGTGGTGCCGCATGAATGGACTTCTAAATCCATAGATGATCTGCGCAAAAAATGGGAGGCTCGTGATGCGCAGTCCGTTGTTTGGAGTGTTTGCCGGGGTACCGATTCCCGGGCCGCTATCCCGCACGGGGACGTCTTGCTAGTCGACACCGTAGGGGAGTTGTTGGGGTTATATGCGGTTGCAGACATCGCGCTGGTGGGCGGCGGGTTTGGCAAAGGCGTGCACAACACGTTGGAACCGGCAGCGCATGGTGCTGTCGTGTTGGTTGGTCCTGAGGTGGGGCGTTTTCGGGAAGTCAAGGAGTTGGAGCGAGCGGGCGGTTTGGTCATTTGTTCAGACGAGCATGAACTTACACAGCAATTACACCGCATGTGGTCACGAACGGAAGAGGTTCGACAAGCAGGCGCGATAGCGCAGGCGTATGCGCGGTCGAGTAGCGGGGCCGGAATTCGAATCGCGGCTGCTTGGGAAAACCATTTGGCTAGCGAACAAGCTTCTTGACTTTTGGTCTAAATTTGCCAAGTCTCAATGAGGCCACCTGCCTGGATGGTGGAATTGGTAGACACGACAGACTTAAAATCTGTTGCTCAGTTATGAGCGTGCGGGTTCAAGTCCCGCTCCGGGTACCAAACGGGAGATTGCAGCGATGCGGTCTCCCGTTTTTGT
>JBMSHA010000257.1:0-3097 GCA_049416245.1 Flavobacteriales bacterium
GGCTGACGCAATGTCTTTAGCGTCAGGAATCATGACGTGCTCAAATTCGATGCCGAGGCTTTTGGAAAATCGGTTCACCACCGCACGTTCGCGTTGGCTGATGAATGCCAGCGAAATGCCTTTTTTGCCGGCACGAGCAGTCCGACCCGATCGGTGTGTGTAGTACTCTTGGTCGTTGGGCAGTGAGTGGTGAAAGACGTGTGTTACGTCATTTACGTCAATGCCGCGAGCTGCCACGTCGGTGGCGATGAGCACTTGCAGTTCACGCGCCTTGAAGCGCCGCATGACTCGGTCCCGTTGGGGTTGCGAAAGGTCGCCGTGCAACGCATCCGCGCGGTAACCCTTTTTCATGAGGGATTCCGCCAGATCTTGGGTGTCGCGTTTTGTTCGGCAAAATACCACCCCGAACAAGTCCGCGTCGAGGTCCATGAAACGCCCCAACGCCTCGGTTTTGTCGCCGTGCTTCACGATGGCATATCGGTGTTCGATGTGTTCGTTGACTGCCGTTGTGGGGTCGATGCGCACTTCGAACGGGTCGTTCATGTATTGTTTGACCAACCGGCGAATTTCTCGGGGCATGGTCGCTGAAAAAAGCCAGGTGCGCTTGGTGTCAGGCGTCATGGCCAAAATCGCGTCCAACTCTTCTTTGAAGCCCATGTTGAGCATTTCGTCGGCTTCGTCGAGGATGACGTATTCGATTTTATCCAAGTGAATGGCCTTCCGTTTTGCCAGATCGATCAAGCGACCGGGAGTGGCGATGACGATTTGACTCGGGCGCTTGAGCGCATGAATCTGTGTCATGATGTTGGCTCCGCCATACACGGCAACCGCTTGGATGCCGTCGAGGCGCTTCGAGAAGAGCTCGATTTGTTGAGCGATCTGTTGGCCAAGTTCGCGGGTAGGCGCCAAGATCAAGGCCTGAACGTGGGGTGCTGACGGGTCGAGTTGCTCGAGCACAGGGAGTCCAAATGCCGCAGTCTTGCCCGTTCCTGTTTGGGCCAAGCCAATGAAATCGCGGTCACCAGCAAGCAGGTGAGGGATGGCTTGGGCTTGAATGTCGGTGGGGGTGTCGAAGCCTAACGCAGTGATGGCTTCGAGAATGGGGGCGGAAAGCCCCAGTTGTTCAAATGATTCCAAAAGGAGGAAGGGTCTTGCAAATAGATGGCGAAGGTAGGGCGGAACCGCTTACATGCGGAAACCTACTGCTGCGACGACCATACCGTGGGTTTGGCGGAGTCGTCCCGCGTCGAGGAGGTCGGGGGAGAAAAGGTAGATGTCGCGCTCAAACCAACTGCGGCGGTAGGTCATCGCGGTGTACCAATCCTGCGACCGGTACTCGAAACCGAGACTTCCGGTGTAGCGATTGGCATCGACGTTGATTTCGGCAGCCGGAGTGAAGGGAGAGGTTTCCATGCCGGCTCCAGCACGAACCCGCCATGCGCGCTGCACCCGCACTTCGCAACCTACGCGCGCCATGTGGGACATGCCGTAAAGCTCAGATGCGGCCTCGTTTTCTGCAGCGAAATCGTAAGCGTTCGGGCCGGAAAAGGCCGAGGCGTTGAGTGTTCCGCCGCCGTAATTCACCCTTTCGTAATCTGCCGTCACGATGCCCAATTTCCCCATAACAAACGCAGCGGAGGCCATAAGCCGGGACGGCGTGTAGATCACGTATTCAAGTCGGTTAAAGGGAGAATTGTAGTCGAAAGATTCGCCCGTGTTGAAGGTGCTGCGAATGTTGGTGGAATATTCATCCGTGAAAGTGATGCGGCTGCGGGTGTGGTAGGCAAGCCCCGCACGCAGCCAATTCGTGACGGCGACGTTCACACCCAATTTAAAATTCAACCCACTTCCTTCGACATTGAGCATTTCTTGGAATTCCCACCCTTGTAGATCGAGCGAATCGATGCGCGGGCGCTCGGTGTGTATGGCCGTCTCTTCGAATTCGGCGCTGACGATGCCAATGCTCGCTCCGATGTAAAGGCGCTCTTGGAATCCTGATCCGATGCCGATATTCGTTTCATTCAAGCGGCCGGTTCGCTCGATGTTTTTGGTAGCATAGGCCCCACCGCCGGGTATGGCGGAAATGTAGTTCGAGGGGTCACCGTTCGGGTGAGGGTCGAGCAGGTAGGTTTCCCACGCCAAGCTGCTTGTGAATGGCGCTAAGTCATAGAGGTCGTTGGGAACAGCGCCCATGGCCTCCATCAAAAACGCATCCAACAATGAGGCATCCAGTGCGGCATCTTCAATTTGAATGCGCTCGTTGTAGTTGGCGCGGCGTGTATTGGTGATGGCCAATGTGGTCACAGGCCAATCCGGATTTACCGAAGGATAACTCAAGGCAATGCCCAGGTTGGTGGTGGAGCCGGCAAGTTGGTTCGCGTTGCCAAATTGACCCTCGATGTTGACCTTGGTTTTATTCGAAGCAAATCCGGTCGTCAAACCGGCATCGCCGCGGCGGTACATCCCAATACCGGCGGGATTTCCACTGAGGCAAGCGAGGTCTGCACCCAGAGCTCCGAACGCGCCGCCCATGGCCATCGTGCGGGTGCTCCCGAGCGATTCTTGGTAACTGTAGCGCAGGATGTCAATTTCGTTTTGAGCCGGCATGCTGGCGGAGATGGCCAGCAAAAAAAACACCGCAACGGATGAGCGAAGCCTCCTCATCGGCCACCCCCTCGGCTAGAACGAGAAGACCCGCTGGGGCGTGAACCGCCAGAGGAATTTCCGCCCGAACGTGAGTTGCCGCTGTTGGAAGGGGCGCTGAAGGAATTGGATCGGCTTCGAGAGCTGTTGTCAGAGGGTTCGGGGGCGCTCCAGGATCGCGATGAATTGCTGCGGTTGTTGTCCCGTGATTGAGCAGGCTGCATCCAGCGGTTGGTGCGTGAATTTGACGCAGGTGAAACATACGTCGGTGTCGAAGGCTCGCTGCGTTCGGGTGAAACGGCGGGCATTTCATCGGGCCGCGGAGCTTCAACCTTGGGGCGAACGAGAACGCCTTCAGTATCGTAGTTGCTGCCGCTGCCGGTGTAGCTCATGATCGGTGTGCGCGTCCGCCTGGTGAAGCCGCCGAAGCTATCATTGGAACCGGTGCCGGGCC
>JBMSHA010000258.1:0-3087 GCA_049416245.1 Flavobacteriales bacterium
GTTCAAGAATTACATCGGTATGGGATACTACCCGACCGAAGTGCCAAGTGTCATCCGCCGCAACGTACTGGAAAACCCCGGGTGGTATACGGCGTACACGCCGTACCAAGCCGAGATCGCACAGGGGCGATTGGAGGCCCTGCTCAATTTCCAGACGATGGTGTGCGATTTGACAGGGATGGAATTGGCCAACGCGTCGTTGTTGGATGAAGCCACGGCTGTGGCCGAGGCGATGGCCATGGCATTCGCGGCACGTCCGCGCGCAGTGGCCAAATCAGGTGCCAACCGATTCTTGGTGGACCAGGCGGTTTACCCTCAGACGTTGGCTTTGCTCAAAACACGCGCCAAGTACTTGGGCGTGGAATTGGAAGTGGTGCCGCGCGCGGGCATGGTGCTGGATGCGATGCCGAATGTGTTCGGCGTTTTATTCCAATACCCCGACGGCGAAGGGGTGGTTTCCGATTTGACCGCGGTGATTGAACAGGCAAAGGCGCATGAAGCGCAGGTCGTGGTGGCTGCCGATTTGATGGCGCTTGCGCTGCTGAAAAACCCCGGCACGATGGGAGCGGATGTGGTGGTCGGCACGACGCAGCGCTTCGGCGTGCCCATGGGCTATGGCGGACCGCACGCGGCATTCTTTGCTGCCAAAGAATCTTACAAGCGTCATTTCCCTGGCCGCATCATCGGCGTATCGAAGGACCGCTTGGGTGAGCAGGCATTGCGCATGGCGCTGCAGACGCGCGAGCAGCACATCCGACGCGACAAAGCGACCTCAAACATTTGCACAGCGCAATCGCTGCTCGCAGTCATGGCCTCGATGTACGCTGTGTACCACGGTCCCGATGGGTTGCGTGAGATTGCTGAAGGAATCCACGGTGCCGCACGAAGCTTGGATGCAGCACTCCGGGCCACGGACAATTTCGACCAGGTCAACGAATGCTACTTCGACACCTTGAAGATTCGCGTTAACGGGGGCACCAACGAAATGAAGGCGTTGCGTGCGCGGGCGGAGGCCATGAAAATCAATTTGCGCTACTTCGAAGACGGCAAGCACGTCGGAGTGGCGTTGAATGAACGCGTATCGGACAATGAATTGACCGATCTCTGTACGGTGTTCGGCGTGAGTCCTGTCTCCGGCGTCTCAACGGACCGGGCATTCTTGGGCGACCTCTGGCGCGATGTCGATTACTTGCACCACCCTGTGTTTAACCGGTACCGGTCGGAGACGGAGATGATGCGTTACATCAAGCACCTCGAGAACCGTGATCTTTCGTTGGTACACAGTATGATTCCGCTGGGATCATGCACCATGAAACTGAATGCTGCGACGGAGTTGATTCCCATCACGTGGGCTCCGTTTGCAGAGCTGCACCCCTTCTGCCCACCAGAACAAGCCGCTGGCACGCGGGCGATGCTCGAAGAATTGGAAAAAGACTTGGCGACCATCACCGGTTTCGCGGGCGTTTCCCTGCAACCAAATTCAGGTGCGCAAGGTGAGTTTGCGGGGTTGATGGTCATTCGCGCCTACCACGAAGCACGCGGCGAGAGCCACCGCGACGTGTGCCTCATCCCGTCTTCAGCGCACGGAACGAACCCCGCTTCTGCGGTCATGGCCGGCATGAAGGTCGTGGTCGTCGGTTGTGACGACCAAGGAAACATTGATATGGATGATCTCCGCGACAAGGCGGAAGCGCATTCCGATCATTTGGGCGCGTTGATGATCACGTACCCCTCTACCCATGGGGTGTTTGAGGAGGCGGTATTGGACATCACCCAGTTCATTCACGCCCACGGAGGGCAAGTGTACATGGACGGTGCCAACATGAACGCTCAAGTGGGATTGACCAGCCCGGGTCTCATCGGCGCCGACGTGTGTCACCTCAACCTGCACAAGACCTTTGCGATTCCGCACGGTGGTGGTGGTCCCGGCGTGGGGCCCATTGGCGTAGCGGAACACTAGGTGCCGTTCTTGCCGGGCCATCCGGTCATTACGCCCGGCGGCGAACAGCAGATCGACGCCATCAGCGGTGCGCCGTTTGGCAGCGCGTTGATTTGCCAGATTCCATATGCCTACATCAAAATGTTAGGTGAAGAAGGCCTCCGCCGTTCAACAGAAGTGGCCATCCTCAACGCCAATTACCTCAAAGTACAGTTGGAGAACGATTACAATATTCTGTACACTGGAGAACAGGGAACAGTCGCCCATGAAATGATTTTGGACTGCCGATCGTTCAAGGCTTCCGCAGGAGTGGAGGTCATGGACATTGCGAAACGTCTTATTGACTACGGATTCCATGCACCGACAGTGTCGTGGCCTGTTGCTGGGACGTTGATGGTAGAGCCGACGGAGTCGGAGTCGCTTGAGGAATTGGACCGGTTTGTCCATGCCATGGTAGCGATCCGTGACGAGATTCGGGCCATTGAAAACGGCGACGTGGACCGCGAAGACAACGTGGTGAAGATGGCGCCGCACACCGCGCGTGAAGTGGCCTCATCGACGTGGGAGCACCCGTACACCCGAGAGGCGGCAGCCTACCCGTCGCCTGAGATGGAAGTGCGAAAATTCTGGAGCCCAGTTGCGCGCGTAGACAATGCCTACGGCGATCGAAACCTTGTCTGCAGCTGCCCGCCACTCTCGGCCTTCGAAGAACTGCTGGGATGACATTGTGTGCATCGTAGGCAGTCACCTATATTTGCGAAAATCCTAAACACCAAACTGCTTGAGAATGAAGCATTTTTACACCGCAGCTTTTGCTGTACTTCTTTCAACAGCTGTTACGGCACAAGGCGTCTTGCCTTATGCCAATAGCAAGACAGCTCAATCCCGTCGCGTGAAGGCGGAAAACACCGCGTCCGTTCAGGTAGAGCGTGATGTTATTTGGTCACACGATTGCAACATCGACAGCTGCGACACGTGGACGTTCGGCAACGGTTCAGACATCGCCGGTTCTCCATGGGAGGGCATTGACCTGGACTTCGAATGTTCTACGGACGGCCCTGCAGGCCCATACAACCAGTGGGCTGGTGGAACAGGTGATTTTACCGCAGCAAGCGCCATGAACTCGACAACGAGCGACAACGGTTTGT
>JBMSHA010000259.1:0-3069 GCA_049416245.1 Flavobacteriales bacterium
GACCACACTGTTCATCCAAAGCGACGGCACCGTGCACGTCCATTCTGGGTTCAATGGCCCAGCAACCGGTGCGGCGTACGAAGAAGAGGTTGCCGCATTTAAGCGCTATTCCACACCCGCTATTTCGTTGGGAAATCGTTGACCCTGTCGACCTCGATGCGTTTCGCTTGATTCGCTAATTGCCAGGCTGTGTGAAAAACGAGCTGGCCAATTTCGGCCGTCTTGTCGTAGTGAATTTTTTCGGGATCGTCTCCCGGTTGATGGTAGTCCTCGTGAACACCACTGAAGTAGAAAATCACCGGTATGTTGTTCTTCGCAAAATTATAATGGTCTGAACGGTAGTAGAATCGGTTGGGATCGTCTGGTGCGTTGAATGTGTAATCCAAGGCCAAGTTTGTGTAGGCCGAATTGGCATTTTCGCTGATTTCATGCAACTCCGAGGAAAGTTTGTCTGAGCCAATGAGGTAAACGTACCTATCGTCATCTGGATGCGCCTCGTCCACACGTCCAATCATGTCAATGTTCAAGTTGGCAACAGTTTGTTCCAACGGCCAAATCGGGTGATCAGCATACCATTCGCTGCCCAACAGTCCTTTCTCCTCACCAACTACCGTCATCAACAAAACACTGCGCTTCGGGCCTTCGCCTGCCTTCACCGCCTCCTGAAATGCCTGGGCCAATTCGAGTACCGATACCGTGCCTGAACCGTCATCGTCCGCGCCGTTATGGATTTCCCCATCGATAATACCCACGTGGTCGTAGTGCGCTGTGATCACAATCAGTTCCTCTCGAAGCAGTGAATCCGAACCCGGAATGTAGCCAAGCACGTTTTGGCCGATGATGGCTTCTTCTGTGCGATCCAACGAAAAATTCCATGTGGCATCAACCAAATCAACCGCATCGGGAGCTTTGCCCTTTGCTAATTTTTTACTCCACTTCTTCCATGACTTCACATCAGAAGCGCTCCACCATGCAGCCGTGGCTGCCGCATCCACCATGAACGTGGGAATCCGTGTTCCTTCTCGTTCCCTTGGTTCATCGCGATCCAAACGCAACGATTTGCGCATCAACCAAGGTTTCATACGGCTTCTAAGCGTACCAATGTCCTCACTGACAACAATGACTGCCGCAGCACCATTGGCGTTGGCTGATTCACGTACATCATTGAGTTTGTCGGTTCCAGCGACCACGACGGCTTTGCCCTTCACATCGGTCGAGGCAACACCTTCAGCACCGCTCACCGCTACCATGGATACGTCTTCAAGCACCGAAACCTTCAATCCTGGATAGAAGAGAAAATCACCCAGGAAAGCAAGTGCATTTCCATTGACAGCAGCCTGACCTCCGGTGATCTGCGAACGGATCAACCTCACCGGTTGATAGTATGTCGCTCCATCATAAGGTTCAATGCCAATGCTGTTGAAGTGGCTAGCAATGTATGCCGCGGCTTTTTCTGCACCGCGTTCTCCTGTCTCACGGCCCTCAAAAGCATCGCTTGCCAGCACCATCAAATGGTTCTCCAGATCTTCTGCCAAAATCGTGGAGGCGAAGGGTTGGGGGTCAGCCACTTGAGCCCATACTTGCACCGACGGGATCAACGACAGTAAACACAAGACCATTGAGCATGCGATTTTATTCACCCGACGTTCATGTCGGCCTCCCTCAAATTCCTCTTCCATGTACGTTTTCAAAATGTCCAATCCTTCTGTCTCCGTGACAAACCGTGCAGGAATACACAAGACATTGGCATTGTTGTGTTGCTTGACCAACTTGGCTACTTCGCTATTCCAGGCCAGGCCAGCTCGAACTGACTGGTGTTTGTTGGCCGTCATCGCTACACCATTGGCGGAACCACAAATCAAGATACCGAAATCCGCCGCCCCTTTCGCCACATCTTCAGATACCGCATGAGCATGATCAGGATAATCCACACTTTCCAGGGAATCCGTTCCTCGATTGATAACTTCAACACCTTGGGATTCCAAGTGTGCGGTCAAGACCTTTTTCAAGGCAGGTCCTGCATGATCACCTCCTATTGAAACGCGCATGTTCTCGAATTTGAGTGGCAAGTTAATTCACAACTTAACGGTTGATAGTGCGTTTTTCCTGTGAAGAACTCCACAACAACTTCACTTTCGATTTCGTGGTTTTTGTCTAAGCCAGTAAAGCCCTCACAATTCAAAATTTTCAGCCTCGAATTTTCACCTTCATTTTTCCGGGTGCATTTGAAGGTTATTGACGATTCACGTTGGCATAAATTATCCCAGACCTCTGCTATTCACAAGGTGTTTAAAACCATCTTTAAGCTTTGAAAATCAACGATTCATTTTACAATACGCTGTTCAGAACCGAGGTGTTTCTCGTGAACAAGATGGAAATCCTAGCGATAGCCATGTGGCTTACCAACACAATTAACAGCCCTATTACGATGGGTTTATTTTCTAAGAAAAAGAATATTCTATTGTTATGTCTGTGGATGACAACTTGCTGCGTTGCACAGAATTCTACCGGTGAATGCACCTGGACGGTGTATACCTTTCCGAATGGAATAAAGGCAAGCGAAGGATGTTTAATCAATGGTCAACCCGAGGGTATTTGGACGGCGTTCCACGAGAATGGAACAATCAAAAGCAGGGGCAATCGCCGCGAATTTTTGTTGGATGGCACATGGGAGTTTTTTGACACGACAGGCGTCAAACTTCGATCGGTGGAGTACGTGAAGGACTTGAAGTCGGGGTGGGAACGCAGTTACTTTCCCAACGGAAAGGTGAAAGTGGAGAAGCACTACGAAGCCAACCAGCGTTCCGGTTGGACCTATGAATTCGACCAGGAAGGTCAACGGCGAAAAGCCATTCCGTTTCGCAATGGAGAGGAGGATGGAAAGGGCAGGGAATACGCTGCAGATGGGCGAACCATTGCGTTACTGGAGTATGATAAAGGGTATCTACGTAACGTAGAAAAGGTCAACAGATACGATTCATTTGGGCAAAAAACAGGGGTGTGGATGCAGTGGACGGGCAATGGGGTTTTGCAGGAACAAGGACCCTGGGAAGCAGGCAAGCGCAATGG
>JBMSHA010000260.1:0-3055 GCA_049416245.1 Flavobacteriales bacterium
TAAAAGTCAAGGGGGTCAAGATTTTTTTTTCCGAGAGTTTATCCAAATCTTGCACGCGGATTTCACGGAGAACATTCATGTTCTTCCATTGAATTCCTCACCTTTTTTTACAACCCGACCTCCAGCGCATCACCCATGAGCCATGATCACTTGTCCATTTGGAATAACTGCCTTGAAATCATCAAAGACAACATCAGCAGTCAAGCGTACAAAACATGGTTTGCACCGATTAAGGCGCTAAAGCTCGAAAATAAAGTGCTGACGATTCAAGTGCCCTCACAGTTCTTTTATGAGTGGCTTGAAGAGCACTACATTCAACTTCTGAGTAAAACCATACATAAAGAGCTCGGACCTGATGCTCGGCTCGAATACAGCATCATTATGGAAAATTCGAGTCAGCCAGGGAGTAACCATTCGAGCCCATATGCGGTAAAGGTTCCAATGAGTAACAAGCAAGCGACTCGAAATCCTTCGATTCCTTTGTCTGCTGGCATCCATGACACCCCAATCAAGAATCCGTTTGTCATCCCTGGGTTGCGCAAGCTCAACATCGATTCGAACCTGAACCCCAATTACAATTTCGGCCAATTCATTGAGGGCGAATGCAACCGATTGGCACGTTCTGCAGGATTCGCGGTCGCCAACAAGCCCGGAGGGACATCATTCAATCCATTGCTGATCTATGGTTCAACAGGCTTGGGCAAAACCCACCTCGCCCATGCCATCGGTTTGGAAATCAAAGAACGCAACCCTGAATTGACGGTATTGTATGTCAGCTCGGAAAAATTCACCCACCAATTCATTGATGCGGTTCGAAATAACTCGGTAAACGATTTCAGTCACTTCTATCAAATGGTGGATGTGCTACTCATTGATGACGTGCAATTTTTCAGCGGCAAGGAAAAAACGCAGGACGTATTCTTCCACATTTTCAACCACCTCCACCAAACAGGAAAGCAAATCGTACTGACGAGTGATAAACCGCCGGTGGAAATGCAGGGTATGGAACAACGACTTCTCAGTCGCTTCAAGTGGGGGTTGAGTGCAGACTTGCAGGTTCCTTCATTGGAGACACGCATGGCCATTTTGGAAAAAATGATGTATGCTGATGGCATAGAATTGCCACGTGAAGTTGTGGAGTATTTGGCGTACAGCATCACATCCAACGTACGTGAGTTGGAAGGCGCGTTGATTTCATTGATTGCCCAAAGCAGCCTCAATAAAAAATCCATCACGTTGGAGCTCGCCAAGCAAATGATTGACAAATTTGTCAAGAACACGGCACGCGAAGTCAGCATCGACTACATCCAGAAAGTCGTTTGTGATTACTTCGACCTGCCGCTGGAATTGCTTAAGTCCAAGACGCGAAAGCGGGAAATCGTGCAGGCCCGTCAGATCGCCATGTACTTCTCCAAGAAAATGACAAAAAGCTCGTTGGCGAACATTGGATTGCATTGTGGTGGAAAAGACCACGCCACGGTACTTCACGCTTGCCGCACAGTGAACAATTTGCAAGAGACAGACAAGCACTTCCGCAAGTACTTAGAAGATCTCGAAAAGAAGCTGGCGATTCACTGATCGCAGCATGCGAGTACTGGTCGTCTGTTTGGGAAACATTTGCCGTTCACCCATTGGTGAAGGGTTGTTGAGGCACCATGCCGCAGCACAAAATTTTCAGGTAATCGTAGACTCAGCCGGCACCTCCGGCTGGCATCAAGGTGCCCTTCCCGACGAGCGCAGCATTGAAGTGATGCGTCAACACGGCCATGACATCTCCGCCCAACGATCAAGACCACTGGTTCAAGGTGATTTACATCTCTATGACATCATCCTAGCCATGGATTCGAACAACTTGAAAGACATTCAATCCATGGGAACGCGTTCTGCTTACGCAGCGTTATTCGTGCCCGGTGAAAATGTGCCTGACCCCTATTACGGTGGCCATGATGGATTTCAACGCGTTTACGATATGATTGATACCGCCGCAAAAGATTGGATAACCCTTTGGAAGGAAAAAGAAAATCAATAGTCACATGCCCGTCCTTCACTTGATACCGAACACGCTCGGCTCCCGCAATCCATTAGAAGTTGTCGCTGCCACCGCTATCGAAGCCCTACGAGGGTGCGACAGAATGATTGTGGAAAGTGATCGTTTTGCAAGGAGGTTTTTGAAAGACGCATTCCCCGATGAAAATCCGCAATCAAAACAGAGTTTTCTGCTCAATGAGCATACCACTCCTGAAGACTTAGTCGATTTGATTCAGTGGTTTAAAAGCGATTCGGATATCGCCTTGTTGTCGGATGCTGGGGCTCCGGCTGTAGCCGATCCAGGGGCTGCAGCCGTGCGCATGGCGCACAACGCTGGTTGGAGCGTAAAACCGCATGCGGGACCGAGTTCGATTCTACTGGCCCTTATGGCCTCGGGAATGAACGGACAACAATTTGCCTTCAAAGGCTATCTTCCTCGCGACGGATCGATTCGGGAACGCATCTGGAAGGAGATGAAAGAAGGATTGCAGCGGCGAAAGGAAACGCAAATTTTCATGGAGCCGCCGTACCGCAACAACCAAGCATTGAAGGATTGCTTGAACGCGCTTCCTGCCGAACAACAATTGTGCGTAGCGGTGGACCTTACCCTCGAAACCGAGTGGATTTGTTCTCAACCAATTGAAAAATGGAAAAAGAGCACCTTACCCAATTTGGATAAGCGCCCGTGCCTCTTTCTTATTGGACATTAGACAAATCTCGCCCCTTCTGAGCATCAGGGACCATTTCCCATTGAAAGCCCATCACATCCTCAGGTTGAATATCTGCCTCCGGGACGCCGCGTGGACTGAAAGCCAAGTCCACGGGACACCAGCATTCCCAACGACGGTAGGCAGGATACAAAGCGTGCAGATGCGCAATCACGGGCAGGAGTTGGCCCTCATCCTGAACAGAAAACTCCCATGTAGACAATCCCATATCCTTGCAATCCTGAGCATCCGATGCTAAGTGCCACGTGCGCATCGAAACGGTCACATGGTCTGGCTCACCATAAAACCCATCGTAAGGA
>JBMSHA010000261.1:0-3051 GCA_049416245.1 Flavobacteriales bacterium
CTTCCCGATGGTCGCAGGGAAAACCGTGGGCTCCACCCCCGGCGCCCACCCCCCAAAGAGGTAATCCTCGACCGGCCCCCCGTAATCTCCCAAACTCACGTACCCCCCTTCCGGTGTTTACGCATCCAAGGCCTCCGCCCCGGCAATGGAATTGGGATTTTCCGTGTAGGCAATCAGCGCGTGGTGCGCAATGGCCCCATTCTCTGGTCTGATCTCAACCGCTCGGATTTCCGTCTCTTCGGTCACACCGGTTTCCAATACGTACACCTGGTATTGCTCCCCCATGTCGCCACCGTGGAGGTACGGTTCCGGCATGGAAATCACCAAATCCGGATCGCCCACTTGGCTTCCCTCGGGGAAATCAGGCAATCCCGGGTTGTCCGCGGGATCACCTTCAGGTGCCCCCGCCTCGTGCCAATCCGCCAACAATTGGATTTCATCTGCCGTCAAAAATCGCTCTCCGCGCAAGGTGGAGTAATCCGGATCGGGTGTCCAAGGCGGCATGTACCCGGTCGATGTGACGTACGAAATGAAGGCACTGTATTCGGTCACTTCGGCGTAAGTCGTGAACGGCATGGGGCCAATTTCACCGGAGCGGTGGCATTGGGTGCAGTTTTGGTAAATGATGGGTGCGATGTCCGCGTGGAACGTCGGGGCCTGTGACCAAGCCGTCGCTGCCGCGCTTAAGAACAAAGCAAAGGACAGAATATTTCGTGGCATGCGTACAAGTTACCAGTTTTCTTCAATAAAGACGATGCGGGTACGTTAAGGTTTAATCCAAACCTTGCGACCTTTGGTTCACATGAGCGCAGCCCCTCATACCGCCCCACGCATTTTGCACATCGCCAGCTGGTATCCCAGTGCGGTACACGGCACATTGGGGAATTTTATTGAAAGGCACGTTCAGGCCATAGCGACGAGGTGCCGTGGCGAAGTCTGGTATGCCGCTCCCGTGCCGAACCACCAAACCGTCCCGGCAAATTCAGTGCGCGATTGTGGGAACTACACCGAGCGCATCTTTTACGTCCGAGCACGCAAACCCACCGTGCGGCAAGTCACCACGGCCCTCTTGAAGGCTGCCCAATCTACCGAGCCCTTCGACCTCATCCATTTGCACGTGGCATACCCTGCAGGAAAAGCCGCTCGAAAGCTTGCGAGGAAATGGAACGTACCGTTGGTGGTGACAGAGCATTGGACCGCCTACCACGCGGATCAACGGGGTTCGCTGCCCTTTTGGCGCCGTCGCTCCATGCTCAAAACAGGCCGGGCGGCCGCAGCGCTGTGCCCGGTGTCCGAAGATTTGGCCGCGAGCATGCGTGATTTTGGCATCAACGGCTCCTACTTTCCCGTGCCCAACGTTGTGGATACCGCGTTATTTCACCCCGCCCTCGGAATGCGCCATGGAGAAACGTATCATGCCCTGCACATCAGCTCCCTTCGCGACGACCAGAAAAACATCAGTGGCATGCTCCGTGCATTTGGAAAGGCCCTAGCTGCGTGCCCAAACCTTCGGATATCCATCATCGGTGATGGCGATCCGGAACCACACCTGCGCTATGCGCGTGAGCTGGGCATCGTGGATCGCATCGAAATTGCAGGAGAAATATCACTGACGGAAGTTGCGGAGCGCATGCGTGCGGCGGACGCCCTCATACTTTTCAGCCGATTCGAAAACTTCCCCTGCGTGATCCCCGAAGCTTGGGGGAGCGGCATTCCCGTGCTTTCAACCGATGTGGGAGGCATCCGTGAACACCTCACGCCAGACCGCGGTGCGTTGGTGGCCAATGAAGACGAAACCGCTTTATCTGCAACCCTGACGGCATGGGCGCAAGGCAACGCAACTTTTGAAGCCGAGGCTATGCGCCAATACGCCGAAACCACGTTCAGTGTGGCTGCCGTTGCCAATGCGTATCACGGCGTTTACCTTGGAGTTCTGAAATGAGTACGAAACGGCGCCAAGACCAACGTGAAGAAAGTCACTCGGTGGTGACGCGCGGGCTGTTGTTGGCATTCACCACAGCGGTCATCCTCCTCAACACCCGGGTGCTGGGCGCCGAGGGCCAAGGCGAGGTTGCTTGGATTCAACTTGGGGTGCTCGTGGTGACCGGTGTGAGCGGATTCCTGGCAGGCGGAGCCGTGGTGTACCTGCAAAAGGAAATCCCATTGCGGGCCATGCTCCTTCCGGGGCACGCGTGGTTGCTTGCTTCAGCCATCGGAGGGACCTGGGCGGGAGTCAGCGCCGATTTCTTGCCGAAGGAACACTTCTGGGCCATGGCTGGCCTCGGTTGGCTCCAAGGCACCGTCATCTTTCACAGCCAACTTCTGCTGGCCAATCACCGCATTCGACAACACAACCTCTTGCAGGTTCTCCAAGGCGGATTGCTCTGCGCGGGGTTGGTGGTGATGTTCTATGGCGTACAAAACCAAACCATCACCGCGTTCATCGGCGCGTTGGCTGTCAGCCTCGGGCTCACCGCGGTGTTGTCCACGGCATGGATGGCCAAGTTACCAACTTCGAATCACCGACCAGGCACCGGTGAGGTCGTTCGCAGGTTGTGGAAGTTCGGCCGATCAGCCCAGGCGGGCGCGTTGTTACAAATGTTGACGAATCGCTCCAATTTGTCCATTTTGGCGCAGAGTTCTGCAGGCCTCGCGGCATCTGGAGTCTACTCGATTGCCTACTACGGCCTCGAAGCCATGTGGTTGGTGCCGCGGGCGTTGGCGCCATTGGTGTACACGCGCACGGCCGCCGAAAGCGATCGTTCAACCCGGCTGACTTCCACGCGCCAATCGCTGCGCAAAGCGCTCCTCGGCACGGCTGCCCTTCTGTTCATCGCGGTGCTTATTCCCGATACCTTGTTCGCTTGGGCATTCGGCTTTGACGGCATCCAGCCCGTGGTTCACGCCTTGGGGCCGGCGGCTCTGTTCGGAGCAGCTGCCTCAATCATCGCCCACCACCTTTCCGGCATCGGTATGCACCATTGGAATGCGGCGACTTCAGGACTGGGGCTGCTAACGTTGCTTTTGCTGGCTCGTGAGTGGATCCCGAAT
>JBMSHA010000262.1:0-3046 GCA_049416245.1 Flavobacteriales bacterium
TACCGGTTTCCTCCATATCCATTTAACTCCTCAACTTTCCCCGTTGTTCGAGGTGCACCAATTCCACCCCGGCGGACCGTAAAAAATCCAGCCCTTGCGGATCCTTGTATTCATCTCGATATACCACCCGGCTGATGCCCGCTTGGTGAATCAATTTGGAACATTCGCGGCAAGGCGACATGGTGATGTACAGAGTCGCTCCCACAGAACTGTTATTCGAGCGAGCCAACTTGGTGATGGCGTTCGCCTCTGCGTGCAGCACGTACCAATTCGTTTCTCCATCCGCATTTTCACAGGCGTTCGGGAAACCCGTGGGCGTGCCATTGAAACCGTCGGCAATGATCATGCGATCCTTGACGATCAGCGCTCCAACCTGCTTTCGATTGCAGTGCGACAATTGCGCCCATTCCGCTGCCATCCGCATGTAAGCCTCGTCATATCGAAGCTGTTTGAGTTGAGCTGATGAATCGTGTTCCACGTCAAAGGCAATTTGCGACCTCTAAGGTAGGTGTCTATGCGTTGTATCGTAGTTTGGTCTTTCAGAAAGAATGACAAATGCGGATTTACACGCGCACGGGTGATGACGGCACAACCTCCCTCTTTGGGGGACAAAGGCTCAGCAAAGATGCTTTGCGCATCGAGGCTTACGGAACCCTCGATGAGTTGAATGTTTGCATGGGCAGTTTAGGGACGCATGAAGCGGTTGGCAGCGACCGGGAATTTCTGCGTGCGTTGCAATCGGATGTATTCTCTTGGGGCAGCCATTTGGCCACCGTGGATCCGGACATGAAGGCCCACCTGCCGTTGGTACCAAGCGACCGAGTGAAGGCGATGGAAGCGTGGATGGATCTTCAGAATGAATCCTTGCCTGAATTGAAAAATTTCCTGCTTCCAGGCGGTCACGCTGCCATTGCAGATGCACACACGTGCCGGGTGGTATGTCGCCGTGCGGAGCGACGGGTGATTGGCTTGGCTCAAATCGAAGACATTCCAGAAGACTTGGTCGCTTACTTGAACCGCTTGAGCGACGTGTTTTTTGTCTGGAGTCGGGTGCTTCACAAGGCGTTGAATATTCCGGAAATCCCTTGGAAAGCAGCCGATTAAGGCACGGATTTGTCTCAATAATGTCGAAAATCACATGGTTTTCGCCGAATTACTTGGAAGTAATTGCGAAACTTCTATTTTTGCGCGCTGAAGACGCTAACCATGTATTGGACACTTGAACTGGCCTCGTATCTCGAAGATGCCCCTTGGCCTGCCACCAAAGATGAGTTGATTGATTTCGCCATGCGAACAGGCGCTCCCTTGGAAGTGGTTGAAAACCTGCAGCAGTTGGAGGACGAAGGCGATGCGTTCGAAACCATCGAGGATATTTGGCCCGACTATCCGAGTAAGGAAGACTTTTTCTTCAACGAGGACGAATATTAAAGTCTCTTTTTTTACTGGCAAATTTTCCAGCAAAAAGAAGAGCGGAACGTGCGTTCCGCTCCACTAGACATTGAACATCAATCGCCATTTGAGCGATTGCTACCACACCAGGGAGACCAATCCGCTGGCATTCCAAGGTTAAGAAAACTTTTACAAATCGTGACCGCGCGGGATCATTTTTTGGGCAAAAAAGACGGCAACTGTTCGCGGGTGAGTTTGCCATTGAGCCATTCGGGGTCCAGTTCTGCCCCAAGTTGGCGGTAAAAACCGATGGCCGGCTCGTTCCAATCCAATACCTGCCACTCCATGCGCCCGTAGTTTCGGCGCGCGCACTCCGCTGCGACCTCCACGAAAAGGGCGCGACCGATTCCAGCCCCCCGGTGAGCTTCCGCCACCACCAAATCTTCGAGGAAACCACATTTGCCTTTCCAAGTGCTGTACTTCACGTACCAAAGCGCCATGCCTACAATCTTTCCCTCGACTTCCGCAACGAATAGCTCGTAAATCGCATCCTCTCCAAATCCATCCGCAAGGAGGTTGGCCTCGGAATTGGTCACTTCATCTTCTGCTCGCTCGTATATCGCCAGTTCAACGATCAGCCGATGGACGGCTGGAATATCCTCCGGCGTGCCCGAACGGATCACGTATGAATTGCTTCCTTTCGACATGGGGCAAAGGTACCGTGCGCATTCTGTTTAAATTGCACGCAACAATCGTTAAGCACTATGGAAGAATATTCAGTTATCGACATTGTACTTGCAGTCTCCTTTGCTTGGGCCTTATTCAATGGATTCAGAAAGGGACTTATCATCAAAGTTGCATCCATCGTCGCCTTGATTTTCGGAGTTTATGCAGGTTTCCACTTTTCTTCATTCGCAGGAGAATGGCTAAGCAAACAATTCAACTGGTCTGGAAGCACACTGTCGGTAGGGGCGTTTGTATTGACATTCCTAGGTGTAGTCATCGGGATTCACTTCATGGCCAAGTTGTTGGAAAAAGTGGTTGACCTCACTGCACTCAGCATGCTGAATAAGCTCGGAGGAATGGCATTCGGTATGATCCAAGTGCTTGTGCTTTTGAGTGTTTTGTCTTTCACCTTGGACAGCGTCTTTGGTTATCGTGAATGGCTACCCGAGGAGCAAGTTGAAAGATCTTTGCTCTATCCAACGGTGGAGTCAGCGATGGAATTCATCATACCCGAGGCAAATCGCGACAATCCTTGGGAAGCGATTCAATCCAAAATCCAAGAAGGGACCGAACGACTCGAAGAGGCGACAGAAGGAGTTCGGATTCCGTTGAAGCGTGAAGACTAACCCACCCCCATCTCCGACTTAAGGCGTGCGATGTGCGCATCCAATTGCTCCATCACCTCATTGTATTCTGCCGCATTGCTCCAACTTCCTGCGGGTTTCCGAACTGAAAAGTAGAATTTGATCTTGGGCTCGGTACCGCTCGGGCGCGCGGTAACGACAGTTTGATTTTCCGTGATCAATTGCACCACGTTCGATGCCGGCAAGTCGATGGCGCGTGTCTTTCCCTATTCCAAATCCAAAACCGTCTGCGCCCGGTAGTCACGCACTTCCATTACTTTTTCGACTGCGAGCGCAGCGGGCGGTTG
>JBMSHA010000263.1:0-3042 GCA_049416245.1 Flavobacteriales bacterium
GCAATGGCCTGGATGAGCTCAGTCTCGTGCCGGGCTTGCATGCGGCCTACGGATTGGATTTTGAATACGGCAGCGAGCGTTTTTTGCCGAAAACGCTTACTACCGGCGTGGCAGTTGACGCTTTCCTGATCGCTCCTGAGGTTTTTGCGGCCAAATTTGAACAGAACAACCGGTTGTTTGTCACCTTATTTGCGACCTTTGAGGTTGGAAAGAATTGGACGCGATAGCCATTTGAGTCAATGACAACGCCTACGAACACCGGAGCTGCCCCGCAGCGAACTCCCAAGCCCAAGTGGTTGCGTGTAAAATTGCCCACAGGTCAGGCTTACAAGGAGGTTCGCGAAATCGTTTCGCAACACAAGCTCCACACGATTTGTGAGAGCGGCCATTGTCCGAACATGGGAGAGTGCTGGGGTGCAGGCACGGCGACGTTCATGATCCTCGGTAACATTTGTACCCGATCGTGTGGGTTTTGCAATGTCGCGACAGGGAAGCCATTGGAAGCCGATCCGTTTGAACCCGGACGTGTCGCGCAATCGGTCAAGTTGATGAATGTCAAGCACGCGGTTTTGACTTCTGTGGATCGGGATGATTTGCCTGACGGCGGCAGTGAGATTTGGGCCCAAACCGTTCGAGCCATTCGTCACCAAAGTCCGGAGACGACATTGGAAACCCTGATTCCTGATTTTGCAGGAAAATGGGAGAACTTGGCGCGCATCATTCAAGTCGCCCCTGAAATTGTCTCGCACAATTTGGAAACGGTTCGCCGCCTTACGAAGGAAGTTCGGATACAAGCGAAATACGATCGCAGCTTGGAAGTGTTGCGACGCCTCCGACAAGCCGGAATCAAAACCAAATCGGGCGTAATGCTGGGGCTCGGAGAAACATTCGATGAAGTAGTCGAAACCATGGACGACTTGCGCAGCGTAGATTGCCAAATCCTGACCTTGGGCCAGTACCTGCAACCCACGCCAAAGCACCTTCCTGTGGTGGAATTTATCCATCCCGATGTGTTCTCCGAATTGAAGCAAATAGGGCTCGATAAAGGCTTTCGGTATGTGGAAAGCGGTCCTTTGGTGCGCTCGAGTTACCACGCAGAAAAGCACCTCGTCTAAATTTCTTGGGCCTTCTGTGGCACAGAAAAAGGCGCTCATTCCCTTCAGGTATTAATTGGTGAGGAAGTGTTGAACAAGGGGCCTTGATTGCCGCTTGGTTTGTTGTAACTTTCGAAATTCCTGATTGACAAAACACAGACCATGCAATTGAAATCCTTGTTTGCTGCAACCGCAGCCGTTGCCATCGCCCTCGTGGGATGGCAGGTCAGCACTGATGTTTCAACGAATTCCGCTGATGTCGCGGAATACACACCTCGGACGACCACGGACCCCGCTCAATCGCCTGAGGGCGCCTGGGAAATTCAGAAGATGTTGCGCGGCGATATCGAGACTGGAGAAATGAACGAATCCGGTTTGCTCGAACTGCGCTATGAAGTGGAGCGATTTGCTGCAAACCAAGCCATCGATGGTCGGGAAACTGATCATTATTGGAACGAAATGGGCCCTGACAATATCGGCGGCCGTGTGCGCGCTATTGCAGCGGTCATTCCAGAGGATGGTTCGGAAGAGCAAGTCCTTTATGCAGGATCCGTTTCGGGCGGCCTTTGGAAAAGCGACAACGGAGGCAATGACTGGAACCAAGTATTCGGCCTCGACCAAATGATGATCGGTTCCATCGGCATCACCGGTGCGGGTCACGTGTACGTGGGCTCCGGCTCTTTGTTTGAAGGCGGTGGAGGTGAAGGCGGAAGCTCATTCCGCGGTCGCGGTATTTGGTGGTCTGCAGATGGGGAGAATTTTCAACTCGTTGAAGGAACAGATCCCGGAGAGTTCGCCTCGGGCGACTTTACAGCAGTTGACGCCATGGTGGCTGACCCCAATGATGAGAACCGCGTATGGTTCGGCTGCAATGCTGGATTCGGTTTTATCGAAGACGGTGTCATGACCATGAGCCCAAGCAACGACATCAACGGTGCTGTTGCAGATATCTCCATCGCGCCAGACGGTTCGTACATGCTGGTGGGCATGAACAATTGCCGCGTATACCGCAGTGAAGGTTCAGATTTCACTTCGTTCAATTCGGTTTCTGGGTCAAATAACGACGACACCGTGCTGCCTCAAAGTGGAAATGGACGGGTGCGCGTGGCCATTTCAATCGATGATCCCAACAATGCGTTCGCAGTGTTTGCTACAAGTGGTGGGTCGTTCGGCGGTTTGTACCACTCAGGTAATGCGGGCGAGACGTGGAGCAATGTTTGGCCGAATGACATTCTCGAAGCTACGCCACTACCGCGTAACCAAGGCATTTATGACTTGGCCTTGGGGGTCAAGCAAGGAACACCGGACCTTGCGTATGTTGGAGGTATTGAGTTGTGGCGCAGCGGTCCGAACCAACAAGCTGAACTTGCTGCCTATGCATACGACTTTGCAGGAACGGTTTTTGATGTGCATGCAGACGTGCACGAAATCATCTTCACACCCTACGGGAACATGTACGTTGCTACAGATGGCGGGATTTATAAAAGTACCGATGGCGGTGAAACCTACGTGGACATGAACCGCGACTTGGCAGTGACCCAATTCTACGGAATGGACCACAGTGCCCGCAGTGCAGCTATGGGAGGAACTCAGGACAATGGATCGCTCTTTATTCCAGCGAGTGGTTACTTCTTGAGTGACCAAGAAGCTGTAGAAGTACAGGGTGGTGATGGTTTTGACTGCTCCATTTCACAAGTCACAGAGGCGGAAGGTTATGAGTACGCATGGTACGCGACCTCTCAGAATGGGGGATTGTCGCGAGGAACCATTGGACCTGGAGCGATCAACAACTACGGAGATTTCTGGGATGCAAACATCATCGACCTCGCGAACGATCAAGGTGAAATTGGTCAATTCTATTCCATTGTTCGCCTGTATGAGAATACGGACGACCCTGACACAGAACGCAATGTCATCCTCGTCAACCCTTATGGTGTAACGGTCACCG
>JBMSHA010000264.1:0-3037 GCA_049416245.1 Flavobacteriales bacterium
CGACTTTCTTACCCGAAAATTTGGCGAACGCGACACGCATTGATTACATTTTCTTCCGCGGTGCGGTAAAAGTGGATTGGGCATGTGCAGATGAATTCATCAAATACGGCGTTTACATTTCGGACCACATGCCGTATCACGCAGTTTTCAAATGAGTAGGCAAATGCTTGTGCGGTTAGCAGGCCCAGTAATGGCAGGGTTGCTTTGGTTGACGCTGTCGAATTTGGGATTTGAAGCACCTGCCGTTCGGGTCCTTGCGGCGGCGAGTTGGATGTTGATTTGGTGGGTTTTTGAAGCGGTGCCCATTGGTGTCACCTCTGTATTGCCCATGGTGATTTTCCCACTGTTCGGTGTGGCGAGTATTGCAGAAACAACTGCGCCGTACGGATCACATTTCGTCTTTCTGTTTATGGGCGGGTTTTTGATTGCGCTAGCGCTCGAGCGGTGGCAACTGCACAAGCGGTTTGCACTTACAGTGCTAGTTGCCGCTGGAGGAAGGCCGAGGAGGTTGATTGGGGGCTTTATGTTGGCAACCGCTGCGTTGAGTATGTGGATCTCCAATACCGCAACCACTTTGATGATGCTCCCGATTGCTCTTTCTGTATTGCAAAAAGTGGATGAGGATGAATACCCCAATTTCGGCATCGCGTTGCTTTTGGCAACGGCCTATGCCGCCAATCTCGGAGGCATCGCAACGCTCATTGGAACTCCGCCTAATGTAGCGATGGCGGGAATTCTGGAGAGTCAATTTTCCATAGAGGTGCCATTTTTAGAATGGACCCTGATGGCGCTGCCCTTTTCTCTGGTGATGCTGCTGCTGGTATTCGTTTTGTTGACGCGCGTTTTGACACCAATTTCGAATGCGTCATTGCGTCAAGGCGTTCATGGAATTCGGACCGAATTGAAGGCGCTCGGACCCTTGAGCATTTCAGAGCGCAGGGTGGCCACCGTATTTGGCTTGACGGGGATGATGTGGGTCGTGAGGCGTTGGCTTGCCTCAGGAACAGGGGTTGAATTGAACGATACGACCATTGCCATGATCGGAGGCATATCCTTGTTTTTGATTCCTGCAGATGAAAAAAAGAATAGGAGCTTGCTGACGTGGAACGAAGCGAAGGGCCTGCCGTGGGAAATACTCTTGCTCTTTGGAGGAGGATTAACCTTGGCCAACGCGCTAAATGAAGCTGGAGTTCTGACGATGGCCGCGGATGCGATTTCGTCATTGCAAGGCATGAATGGCTCCCTGTTGGTTTTTGTGCTTGTAGCTTTTGCCTTGCTGTTAACAGAGGTGATGAGCAATTTGGCCTTGACCATCGTGATGGTTCCTGTGGTCGGACAAGTTGCAATTTCTTGGGGGATGGACCCGCTATTGCTAGTCATACCCGTCACCATGGCGAGCAGCTGTGCATTTATGTTGCCCATGGCTACACCACCGAATGCCATCATCTTCGGGAGCAACAAGGTCAGCATGGGAACCATGGCACGCGTGGGGCTTATCTTGAATTTAATTGCTGCGGTGTTGGCTTGGATTTGGGGTTTATTCGTTTTGCCAGTCTGGATGCAGATAACCTAATTTTGCGACGTGAAACGCATCCTCATTCTCAATGGACCCAATTTAAATCTATTGGGGAAAAGGGAGCCTGGTATCTACGGGGCCTCAACTCTGGATGAATTGCGTGCTCATTGGCAGGAAATAGGAGAGGCACACGGGGTCATCGTTACATGCCTTCAATCCAATGTGGAGGGCGAGTTGATCAATGCGATCCAAGACCATGGTTTTGATGCCGACGCTATCATTTTCAATCCTGGTGGATATACCCATACAAGCGTTGCCATTCGCGATGCTATAGCGGCGGTGCAAACCCCTGTTTATGAAGTCCACATATCTCACCCAGAATCGAGGGAAGCGTTCCGCAAGACTTCTCTAATTCGTGAAGTATGTGCAGGGGCCGTATCCGGTTTTGGAGTGGAAGGGTACGCCATGGTATTGACACAATTGATCAGTGGTCGATGACTACTGCGGCCGATCCAATCAAATTTTCATCGGTCCGGATTTCGAGTCGATAAATTCCATTTGGTAACCCGTGCACTTGCAAGGAATAGCTGGTTGCGGAAGACGGAATGTTATGTTCTTCGTAGAGGAGACGACCTGTCATATCGAGCAGACGTAAATAAGGTGCACTCCATAATTCGTTACTTACTTGCTCCCATTCAATTGTCAAGGCATCGGATGTTGGAATTGGGTACACCGTAACTCCATGATGATCTTTTGAATTCAGCTGTGGGTTCGAAAATTTTAGTTGAGATGAGGCTTCTATTGGAGAAGTTGACGTGCAGATTCCCAAGGCTGGAGAGGCATCTTTGAACATGATTTCAATATTCGTTGAATCCAAGTAAAGCCCTGTGTACGGAACAATCATCGGCACCCCCGGTATTGAACCGGGCCATGTGTTTTCGTTCTGTTGCACCAGAAATAGCCCATTTGAATACGAATCTTCGAATTCGTCTGCGATGGTTCCTAAGAACAGGGCATCATCAGCGTCTCCCATTCGGTTCCCGCCTTCCACGAATTCGGGCATCCAGGAAGCATCGCAGACGATGTGAATACCATTTTCTAGCCATTCATTTTGGCCCCAAGGATGAGAAGCGATGAGGCGAGCACCGGACATTAAATGGATGGCAGTATCCAAATTTGACCAGACGTTGCAGGCCATCTTTATGGTGGTATTTATCGACTCTATTCCCTTCGTGTGTGCGGTGAATTCGCAGTCTTCAAGACGCAAGGGGTGCGAACTTTGAACGAGATGTAGCTGACCACTCTCCTCAAATCCCCCTATAAAAAGTGTGTTTTGGATTGAAGTATTTTCGGCTGTTGCATGTGCGCTTAGGCTGCAGTTCTCAAACTTACAATTGTCGATCCGTGCACCAATTGAATCCAACTGAATCTCCACGTGATTCGCTCTGACATCGGTCAGTCTGATGGCTGCAATACCTGCATTTGAAGCAGAGAATTGACAGTTTTCAATTGTTCCGGATT
>JBMSHA010000265.1:0-3016 GCA_049416245.1 Flavobacteriales bacterium
GTTGTGTTTTGGCCATTGACGGAAGATTGCATGGCTTCGTGGTTTGCAGAAGAAGTCTCGATGCTCTGATGGAAGAAAGCCGGAATCGATTACCGGACTACATGATCCCCTCCCATTGGCATTTGCTCGAGGCCATGCCGATGAACAGCAATGGAAAAGCGGATCGAACCGTTCTCTTGAACATCGCTGCGGACGAAGAAACCCCGCACATTCAAAGCGATGCGAATTGGATTTCCACGCGCGTCTGGAAAGCCGTTTTGGGGCACGAAGCGTTTCACCCCCATGCCTCATTCGATTCGGTAGGAGGGAACTCGATACTCCTCATGAAGATGCAGGCGTGGATTGAAAAGGAGTTGGGTTTGTTTGTTTCCATTCGGGACTTGTTGCAGCACAACACCCCGGAATCGCTGGAATCCATACTCAGTCGGCAACACCTACCCGAACAGAACCTGCCAGATCGCTTTCCAATCCATGCCTTGCAGCGGGGTATTTTGATACTCGAGGCGGGCCAAAATCTCGAAACACGTTCGCCTTTTTGGCTTGGATTCAAGGCTGATTTATCCCAAGCCATTTCGAAAAAAGCGTGGGAACAAGCCATCTCCAAACTGTTTGATCAGTATCCCCAACTGCAAGTGATGCTAGAAGGTGAATTGGGTCGTGCGGAATGGGTGCGTGCACAGGATCTTCAACCCTTTTTGGAGCCCGCATCATCAGCAATTTCTACCTTCAGGAATGCGCTTATTCGATTTGTGCATGTGAACGAATCAACCATCGAAGTCCAATGGCATCATGTGCTTCTTGATGGACTGGGCATCGAAGTCACCTTGAGAAATTTGATGGAAATTCTCGAAGGAACTTTCCAAAAAAGACCGGTTTCCTTTCAAACGCTGATTCATCCGTCATTCGAATCGCAAGCGATCAACATTCGAACCTCTGGTGAGAAGGCCCAAGTGCTGCACACCAAAATGGAATCCCAAACCTTGGAGGCCGTGAATGACTTTTGCCAGCATCACGGACTGAGTCCGAGTGCATTTTGGCAATGCCTCGCAGCATTTTCGCATCAAACTTCCCGCATCGCTGTAGCCGATGTGAGCCAGCATCCGGGGTTCCCGGGGATGTTTACCGCACTCGAGCCGATGCAATTCAATTTGACTTCCGAAAGCCCAGCTCACTGGGTGGTGCCAGCAGCAACAGACGGAGCGGAATTGGATGTGGTGGCCAACTTCATGACCATCATGCACGAAGGCAATTGGGTCAAGCGATTGGAAGTGAGTCAGCCTACCTATTTGAAATACCCCCATGAATGGCAATTCATTGTAAGCGGCTCGCAAATGGACGTTTCTTATTACACCGCCCAAACCCAATCCACAGCCGCGCAAACATTCGATACATTTCAAGCTGCTGTTGCACGCGTCCTAGCATCGGGTAGACTGCAACCAGCCTCCTGTGCGCCGGCCTCAGAAGTGTTCGACGAATTTGATTTCTAATGGAAGCATACCTCGAGCAAGTGGTTGAGAAATTGGCGGTTCCTGGATTGCGGAACGCATCAGGGGATCGCTGGGAAGAGGCTATGGGGTTGATGCAAGACCTCATCCGATCCGCTGGATTTGAACCGGAAATTCAGGAGTGGCAGGGTGAAGAAGGGGGGATCTTTCGAAATTTCATCGTGAGCCTGCCCGGTTCGCACAAGCAGAAAATCATCTTGGGTGCGCACTACGATACGTTCGAACAAACGCCCGGTGCAGACGACAACGGAAGTGCCGTGGCTGTTGCGTTGGGATTTCTGCGCGATCACGGAAATCGCTCATTTCCTTACCCCATCGATGTGGTCTTTTACGCTTGTGAAGAGCCTCCATTTTTCGGCACGCCAGGAATGGGCAGCAATGTTCATGCGGCAGCATGCGACCCGGAGGACATTCGGTTCATGGTGTGCTTGGAAATGGTCGGATATTTTTCGGAAAAACCCGAAAGTCAAGACTTTCCACTTTCCTTCTTGCGCTGGATTTACGGAGATACAGGCAATTTTCTCATGGGAGTTGGCAACTTCAAATCCATGAAAATGACCGCCCCCTTTATCCGGGGTTTGCAGTCCCGTCGTCCCGGGTTTTACCGAAAGTTTTGGATTCCATTTGCGTTTTCCGGGATGGACTGGTCCGATCACCGCAGCTATTGGCATCGCGGAATTCCCGCCATCATGATGACCGACACGGCCATGTTCCGAAACGCAAATTACCACAGTGCGGATGATACGGCTCAGACCTTAAATTACAGCCAAATGGCCCATTTTGTAAACGACCTGCATCAGGTGTTTTCAAGTTTAACCTGAAATTGAATTTCTCATGAACGATCACCTCAACCAAGTAAAAAAAGACGGGTTTTGCCTCGTGGAGTCGGCCATTTCCATGGATACCATCGAGGAATTCAAGCGAGATTTCTACCCATTGTTCGAGGAAAAGAAGGCACAATTTCGCAGCCAATTCAAAGATGGGTCGAAGTACTCGGCCAACCACGACATCAACCGTTGGAACATGCTCCTCCCGAGCAATTCGGTTCTTCTATCGTCAGGGTTTTACGCTTCCCCGGAAATCATGTCCGTGCTGCGCGGCGTGTTTGACACTCCGTTTGCCTTGGTATTCTTCTCTTCAGACATTGCATCTCCCGGTTCGACATACCAGACCATTCACCAAGACGGAAATGATTTCGCGATTGCATTGAACGTCCCGTTGGTGGATTCGACCGCTGAAAACGGCTCCACCCAAGTTTTTCCCGGCACGCATCGAGTTTCTGATGAAGCGGCATTCTCGACTGCTTCCAATGAATTCACTGATGAACAGGTGGAAGAACGAGCCGCTAAACTTACGCCCTTGCATCTGGACGTAAAATGTGGAGATCTCACGCTGAGGGACCTGCGTTTGATCCACCGAGGAACCCCCAACCATTCGTCTGTTGACCGCCCCTATTTATCCGCTATTTACTTGCCGTCGCCAGAAGATGCCGCACCAACATTTGAAACCAT
>JBMSHA010000266.1:0-2984 GCA_049416245.1 Flavobacteriales bacterium
TGCCGGCGAACGAGTGTAAGCCAATTGGCCGTGTTTCACGACTTAAATTTTATGCATCACCCAGAATGGATGCCTGCGCGGGAGGCACGTTATTACCGCTCTCGCTTCCCCGAATTTGCTCAACGAGCGACGGGTGTCGTGACGGTTTCGGAGTATTCGAAACGCGATATTGTGGAGCAGTTTGGCGTTCAAGATGCCAACATTCGGGTGGTACCCAATGCGCCTTCTCCTACCTATTGTCCCGAGGCGAGAGATGCCGAATTGGACGGGATGCCAGATTTGCCACCGGGAGGCTACTTCATCTTTGTGGGGAGTCTACACCCTCGGAAAAATCTGGACGGACTGCTGACTGCTTTTCAGGATTATCGTGCGCGCGGCGGAACGCTCGAATTGGTCATCGTAGGAGAGCACATGTGGAAAGGCGATAATCGGCGCCTAGAAGCCACTCGATTCCTGGGGCGGTTGAATCGCGACGTTCTTCCAACGGTGATGGCGCGGGCCCACGCTTTGGTATTCGTTCCATGGTTTGAGGGGTTTGGGGTTCCCATCGTTGAAGCTTTTGCGTCGGGCGTGCCGGTGATTGCGAGTTGCACCACGTCCATGCCGGAAGTTTGTGGAGGCGCTGAAGCGGCACTGGTTGATCCAGGCGATCCGAAGGCGATATCCGAGGCGATGCGGCGATTGGAACACGATCCGGAATTGCATGCTGCTGCCGTGGAGCGAGGGTTAAAAAGGGCGCAGGATTTCAACTGGGATGCGAGCGCTTCCAAATTGTGGTCGGCCATGGAATCAATTTTGCCGTCATGAGCTTGGAACCGTGGCTAGAACGAGACCGAATGGAAGCCGGATGCGACGAAGCGGGTCGGGGATGTTTGGCGGGTCCGGTGACTGCGGCGGCGGTGATTTTGTCACCGGATTTTGCAAAGGAATTGATAGCGGAAGGGGAATTGGATGATTCCAAGAAATTGAATAGGACCACCCGCAATCGGCTCAGGCAACGGATTGAAAAGCGCGCTTTGGCTTGGAGTGTCGCCCACATTGAGCCGTCGGAGATTGACCGAATTAACATATTGCAAGCTTCATTCAAGGCCATGCGACAATCCGTACATACCCTGTCCAAAGCGCCTTCATTTCTACTGATTGATGGCAATCGATTTGTTACCGATGAGCATTTACCTGCTTTCGCCTGCGTTGTAAAGGGCGATGGAAAATACGCTTCCATTGCGGCGGCAAGCGTTTTGGCAAAAACCCATCGGGATGAATACATGCAAGGCCTGAGTTCGGCATTTCCCGGTTACGGATGGGCATCCAACGCCGGATATCCGACCCAGGCCCACCGGGAAGCCATTCGCCGTCTGGGCGTTACCGAACATCACCGGAGATCATTCCGGCAGCTGCCTGAGCAATTGCCGTTGTTCGGTTGAACCTACGGGCGCTGGAAGTGGTTATTTTCACGCTAACGGCCTATTATGTGCAGATTAACATTTTGCTTTTTTATCCACAAAACCTCTTGATTTGTCGATAATTAGGTAGTTTGCGTCACCATTTTCAAACCAAAACTCACGACATGCGTTCACTACACCTGTTGATGGTCGCCGTTCTGCTTGCAGTCGGTATGACCGCTTCCGCACAATGCGGACTGTTTTTCTCCGAGTATTCAGAATCGGATGGGGGCAATACAAAATACCTTGAGATTTACAATCCAACGGATGCTGTCGTGTCCTTGGCGGGCTATGCCATTGCGGCCACAGCAAATGCGCCTGCAACTCCAGGTGTTCACGAATTTTGGAACGTATTGGACCAAACGGCTGTCATCGCACCGGGAGATGTGTATGTCTGGGCAAACTCCGGAAGCGATCCATCTGTTCTCGTTGAAACGGACCAGACGGGCAATGCGTACTTCAATGGAGATGATTCTTATGCATTGGTATTCGGAACCGAAGCTTCTTATGAGTTTGTAGACATCATCGGAAATTTTGAGGCCGACCCAGGAACCGGATGGGAAGTTGCCGGTGTGGCCGAAGCTACAGCAAACCACACCCTTGTGCGCAAGGGTAATGTCAATTCGGGAATCGGATACGATTGGGCCGCTTCTGCTGGAACCAATGCGGATGATTCCCAATGGATCGTTCTCGCTGCGAATACTTGGACCAATGTCGGGTCTCACGATTTTACGGGTAATTGCGGACCTGCAGTTCCGGGTTGCACCAACGAGAATGCAACAAACTACAACCCGGCAGCGACTGAAGATGACGGGTCTTGCACTTTCGACAATGCATGCAACGTCGACGGAGTTGTCGTTGCGGCGGGGTCTTACTATTTCAGCCCTGCAGATTTGGCCATTGAGCCCGGGACCACGGTCGTTTGGGAAAACATGGGCGGGTCACATAACGCCAACGGCGTGACCAACACCATCACCGGTGAGTCCTTTGGAAACCCTGAAGACTTTTATTTCTCACCAGTAAGTGGCTCACCAGATGGTACGTGCATCGGGAGCTTTACGTTTACCGTTCCGGGGGTCTACTCGTACGATTGCTCGGTGGGAACGCACGCGGCTTTGGGGATGGTAGGTACCGTGACAGTAGGCCAAGGCGGCTGCACAAACCCCGCAGCTCCGAACTACAACGAGGCGGCTGATTTTGACGATGGTACGTGTTTGGAAGTGACCACAACAGCCATCGCTGCCATTCAGGAAGGCCAATTGACGGATGCGTACACAGGAACGACGGTCGTCACCAACGGCGTTGTTACAGGTGTCTTCGGAAGTTTGGTAAGTCTTCAAGACGGTCAAGGTCCGTATACCGGGATTTGGATGTTCGGGCCCAATGTTCCCGTTCTCGTAGGCGACCAAGTGGAAGTGACCGGAACCGTCTCAGAATATTATGGTCTTACGCAATTGACGGGCGTTTCAGTTGTAATCACAGCGCAAGGCGCAGATTTGCCGACTCCTGAGCTTTTGACCACAGCAACTGCCGCCTCGGAAG
>JBMSHA010000267.1:0-2961 GCA_049416245.1 Flavobacteriales bacterium
CGGTAGGCTCCACAGGTTGTTCCGAAACGTTCTACGACCCAAGTGCGTAATGCTGCGTTGCGCTTGTACAGTGTTTTGGCCTGCCCATCCGCATTGTACACAGGAATGCCCAAGGCCTCAAAAATGTTGGCAACTGTTGTTTTTCCGCTGCCAATTCCTCCCGTCAATCCCACGACGGGCAAAAGGTGAGGTGAAGGTGTGGAAAAATCGAGCATATCACAAAGGTCTATCAATTCATCCAATGCCTGACCTTTGCGTTATGGGACACTTTTTAGCACCTTCCATTTTGGCGGCGGACTTTGCCAATTTGCAACGGGACATTGAAATTGTAAATGCCTCAGAAGCCGACTGGTTTCATCTGGATGTGATGGATGGGGTTTTTGTCCCGAACATCAGTTTTGGCATGCCCGTCATGCAGGCGATTGCGAAACACGCGAAGAAACCACTGGATGTGCACTTGATGATTGTAGATCCCGATCGGTACATCGATGTGTTTCATTCCTTGGGAGCAGATGTATTAACGGTGCATTACGAGGCTTGTACACACTTGCACCGGACCCTGCAAGCCATTCGTGCCAAGGGGATGAAAGCGGGAGTCGCCCTCAACCCCCACACGCCGGTGTCCTTGCTGAAAGATGTCATTGGGGAGTTCGACTTGGCTTGCTTGATGTCCGTCAATCCCGGGTTTGGTGGTCAGAAATTCATTGAACGCACCTATCAAACGGTACGGGACTTGCGAGGCATGCTGGATGAAGCAGGGACTTCGGCGATGATTGAAATTGATGGTGGAGTAGGCGCGGATAATTGGGCGCAGCTTGTGGAAGCAGGCGCAGACGTCCTCGTTGCGGGGTCGTCGACGTTCAATGCGCCGTCGCCATCGGCTTCGATTCGCAGGATGAAAGGGCTTCCTTTAGAGGCCTAAGCTTCGATTTCAGCCGTCAAGTCTGCATCCAACAATTTCGTGCATTTGGGCTCAAGTTCGTCATAGGATCCGCTCAGGACCGTGCATTTCCCCTTGAAGTGAACCAACAGGGCACATTGTTCCGCTTGGGTCGTGTCATGACCGCACACGCGCACCAGCATCTCAATTACGTGATCAAACGTGTTGTGCTCGTCGTTGTACAATACAAGGCTGAAGCCAGCGGTGTCCACCGTTTCCAAAACGGGGTCCACAGCAACCTCTTCCAAGGTGCTTGAGTGCACAGCGTCAATTGTTTGTGTCATATAATAACAGTCCTGTGACTTCATTTGCTACAAAAATAGACCAATGTGCGTAGGTTGTCTTTTTTTTGAGAACAAACATGTAAATGGAAGGTTCTATTTCCATGAATAAAGCCAAGGTGTTGTTTGTCACTCCCTCCAGCGGAAAGTCTGGACACGGCGTTTCTCAAGTATTAACGGATTTGGGTTACGAAGTGAGCAGCGCCTCCACACCGGAAGAAACGGTGTTGACTGCGATGGAATTGAATCCGCAAGTGGTGATTTGGCCAGATGCGTTGAACGAAGAAGGGGTATGGTCTCGCGTGAAAAACGTCCTGGAGTCACGCAATCCGCTCATCTCCCTCGCCAACGATTTCAATCCAGCGGCGATTACGGATGAAGCAACGCAGGCTAATTACCGGGACACTGCGGGTGCAGTCAACGTGCCCCTAGCCACCATGAATGCGTTGGTCGAGCAACTCGAGCACATTGAGACCCACGGAGCAGGAAATCGCCAATTCTACACGAAGGTTGGAAATAAACTACGGCGCATTGAGTTGGATGAAATCCGCTACATCCAAGTAGAAGGAAAGTACAGCGCGATTCAATTGGAATCTCGGCAGTACCACGTCAAAGCCTCATTGAAGGATTTGTTGTTGATCCTAGCTTCGGATGCGTTCGTTCGGGTCAGCCGCAACTTCGTGGTGAACCTCAAGCACATTGACCACATCGATGTGTACCAAAGCACGGTTCATGTCGCCGGAGAAGATGTACCGGTCAGCCGGACGTACAAGGACAACTTGATGAAGAACGTTCGACTTCTTTGAGTCGAAATTAGGCCATTCCAATGGCTTGCGCTGTACCTTTGCACCATGTCCAACAAGTCCATGGAAAGCGAGGAACCAGCACGTTCATTGAACTTTATCGAGCAAAAGATTGAAGCAGACATTGCCGCTGGTAAACACGGAGGAAAAGTCCACACGCGTTTCCCACCCGAACCCAACGGCTACTTGCACATCGGACACGCGAAGGCCATCTGCGTGAGCTTCGGACTTGCGGAGAAATACGGCGGCACGACCAACCTGCGTTTTGACGACACCAATCCAGAAAAGGAAAGTGTCGAATACGTCAATGCCATCCGAAAAGACATCGCTTGGCTGGGGTTTGAATGGAACGGTGGAGAATTCTACACCAGCGATTATTTCCAGCAATTGTTCGAATACGCTTGTGATTTGATTGGGAGAGGTTTGGCCTATGTTGACGATCAAACTTCCGAGCAAATAGCCGCACAAAAGGGTGCACCCGGCACTCCGGGCACGAACAGTCCTTTCCGGGAGCGAACACCCGGGGAAAACCTTCGTTTGTTCGAAGAAATGAAAGCAGGCCAATGCCAAGAGGGCGAGCGCGTACTTCGCGCCAAAATTGACATGGCCCATGACAACATGCTCATGCGCGACCCGGTGATTTATCGGGTGAAGTTTGTCGAACACCACCGAACCGGAAACGATTGGGTGATTTACCCGATGTATGATTTCGCACACGGTCAATCGGATTCCATTGAGCGCATCTCACACAGCCTGTGCTCTTTGGAATTTGAGAACCATCGTCCGCTATACAATTGGTTCATCGAAGCATTGGACATCTACCCCAGTGAACAAACGGAATTCGCTCGTCTCAACTTGAATTACACCATCATGTCCAAACGCAAATTGCTTCGTTTGGTTGAGGAGGGCGTGGTAGACGGCTGGGATGATCCCCGCA
>JBMSHA010000268.1:0-2958 GCA_049416245.1 Flavobacteriales bacterium
CACCGGCAACAATGTCCACGCTTTTCACATCCAAATCCGACGCCCCCAAGAAATTCCCGAGTGAAAAGTTCAATCCCGGGCTTTGGTTATCAATGCCATCTATGAGCTGCAAAGAGCGCACGGGAGACGTCGAATTAAAACCCCGCGTATTGATGATTTTGAAACCGAGGCTGGCCGACGTCACGTCGACACCTTTCAAATTGCCGAGACCTTCGTAGAAAGACCCAGAGGGGGCCTCTTTGATGGCAATCACATCCATGGATTCCACGGTAAGCGGCGCTTGCTTTTGCTTTTCACTGATGCGCTCCCCCACCACTTCGGCCGCTTCAATCAAGATTTGATCCGGAACGAGCTTGACGGTCAGTTTTTCATCGGCCCCTTGAACGGTTACCCGCTTCATGGCATATCCGATGAAACTTACTTGCAGTTGCACCGGAAACTGATCTACAGGCAACAAAAATTGACCGTCGAAATCCGTAGTCACGCCCGTGGTGGTGCCTTCGATGATGACATTTGCAGAGAAAATCGGATCACCCAATTCCCCATCGACCACGCGTCCGCGAAGCATTTGCTGGGCATCAACCGATCCAAACCAACCGGTCATACCGGTCACCAAAAACAAGAAAATCCACTTTTTCATGGCATCCAACGAAATTGAACAACCAAGTAACGGAAAAATGCGTCATCGCCTCCGCAAGGCGCCGAAATTGTTACCAACACTTCACCGCAAGGTGATGCGAACTTGCGCATCGATCTCGACGCAATCGCCTGACTTGAGTTTGCGGCGTTTCCGAGTTTCCAGCTCGCCATTGACCTGGACCAATTCATCCTCCACCATCATTTTGGCTTCACCTCCTGTCGCGGCGTATCCCGATGCCTTCAACAATTGAAGCAAGTCGATGATTTCTGAGCGCAATTCAAAAACGTCCTCCTGCATGCTAAAGAGGGAAACGTGACGGGTCGGCTTCATGCATCATGCCATACACCGCATCATAAATGTCGTCCGCACTGGGCTTGGAATAGTAGTCGCCATCCGATCCGTAGGGAGGTAAATGCGCTTGGGCTGCCAATGTCTTCGGCGCGCCATCCAAGTATTTCCAACCACCCTGTCGGTTCAAAATATCCTCCAAAATGTATGCGCTTGCCCCTCCCGGCACATCCTCATCCACGACGAGGAGGCGGTTGGTCTTGGCCAGTGAAGCCCCAACAACGGACGTCAAATCCAACGGCAGCAGCGTCTGCAAATCAACCAACTCCACTTGAATTCCTGCATCTGCAAGCCGTTCTGCAGCGCGGGCCGCTATGTTAAAGGTCGATCCATAGGAGACTACGGTCACGTCGCCTCCCGTCCTGACAACTTCAGCAATTCCCATCGGCACCGTAAAAGCACCCAAATTCTCTGGAAGCCGTTCCTTTGACCGATAGCCATTCAAGCACTCGATCACCAAAGCCGGCTCTTCAGCTTGCAATAACGTATTGTACATTCCCGCAGCTTGGGTCATATTCCGCGGAACACAAACGTACATTCCCCGCAGCGAGTGGACAATGGCTCCCATGGGCGAGCCACTGTGCCAGATGCCTTCCAAACGGTGGCCCCGCGTGCGGATGATGACCGGTGCTTTTTGCCCACCCGCCGAGCGGTAGCGCACTGTTGCAGCATCATCGCGAAGGATTTGCAAGGCGTAATAGAGATAATCCAAGTATTGGATTTCGGCGATAGGTCGGAACCCGCGCATCGCAAGCCCGATACCTTGCCCAGCAATGGTGCACTCGCGGATGCCGGTGTCCGATACCCGGACCTCGCCGAAACGCTCTTGCATGCCTTCCATGGCCTGGTTTACCCCGCCAATTTTCCCGGTATCCTCGCCGAAGGTGACCAACTCAGGATACGTATCAAACAGGACCTCGAAATTCTTTTGCAACACTTGACGGCCATCCACCCACGTCTCATCCGCGGCAAAAACCGCAGGAACATGGGGAACGTTGAGCGCCGAGTCCGGCCCATCGCTGTACAGGTGCCTGCTGTACCGCTCGCGATTCTCCTCGAACAAGCGTGAAGAAAGCATGCGAAGCGCTGCGGCAGCGGGGGAATTTTCGTGGGCGTGTCGTGCCAGAACTTGGCGCACGGCTCCATGAATTTCGGCGCGTCCAGGGAACATTGCCTGCTGCATGGATACAACTTCAGCTGCACCCGACTCCAACGCCTGGATTGCCGCAATGGCTTCTTCTTGTTCGCGTTCGATCGGCTGACGAAAACTCGCCCAAGCAGCTTTCTGTTCGTTCCGCACCAACTGTTTGGCCTCCTTTCGAATGGCTTCGAGTTCGTCTTCCGTAGCTGCACCCTCGAGGACCAGGAATTTTCCAAATTGCGCAATGCAGTCGTACTCCGCTGCCCAAGCCATGCGCTCTGGCGATTTGTACCGTTCATGCGAACCGGAGGTGCTGTGCCCTTGAGGTTGCGTTACCTCTTCCACGTGAACAAGCACCGGCACGTGCTCGGTTCGACATCGATGTGCTGCTTCTTCGTAAGTCTGGATCAAGCTGGGATAATCCCAACCTTTGACCCGAAAAATGACAAGGCCATTGGTGTCCTCCTCCTTCTCCATTCCGCTGAGCGACTGAGAAATGGAGGCTTTGGTCGTTTGAAATTGTTTGGGAACACTGATGCCGTAGCCGTCGTCCCAGACGTTCATGAGCATCGGCACTTGCAGCACACCCGCCGCGTTCATGGTCTCCCAGAATGGCCCCTCCGAGGTACTGGCATCGCCAATGGTCCCAATGGCAATCTCGTTGCCACCTTGTGTGAATCCCGGTTTCACTGCTGCTGCAGCCTCAAGCTGACGGTACAATTTGGATGCTTGTGCCAATCCGAGCAGTCGCGGCATTTGCCCGCCGGTTGGGCTGATATCAGCCGAACTGTTGAACTGCGCCATGTGATCCAGCCAGCCGCCGTTTTCG
>JBMSHA010000269.1:0-2951 GCA_049416245.1 Flavobacteriales bacterium
GCGGTTCCCCCCAGCTCCAGTCATCGTTGAGTAAGCTACCTTCAAAAATGACCCAATCGGTCGAGGTTGATGATGGATGACCTGAATTCCCAGGTTGACTCCAAAGTGAAATGTCCACCAGGTCCCAACCGAAAAACGACTCGTTGGCTCCATACCAAAGCGAAGGGATGTCGGTGGGAAAATCAACATGACCGTTCGCAATACCCAAATTTATCGGACATGATGGCAACCCATAGGTCAGTTGAAAGGATTCCAATGCAGACCGGATGCTTGGAGCATGAAGGGGAGAGCCAACCAACAATTCGCCCGCAGCCGGTGATAATAGGGCTTCTTGTAATGCAGCCGCATCTGAAGATATGGTTGAGAAAAAAGCAATCGCTTCTTGCAAGGCTACCGGGAGATGTGCACCACGAAATGGGCTGTCAAGTGCGACGAAAAGACGAGTGCAGTGATCGGAGCCTTGCAATTCCATCTGCCGCAATGTGTAGCGGCCTACCACGCCTCCCATGCTAGGGCCAATGAGCACTAGGGGATCGTGTCCTGACCGGTAACTGCTGCACAGATTCAACACGTATTCCAACAAAGCCGATTGATGCGCAATGGATTGGGTGCCATTTTCGAAGTCAAGAAAGACGAAATCAAAATTTTCATGCAATAGGGAGTCCAATAAGGGGGACAGTGCATCCAATGCCGAATTGAAATTTCCTTCACAATTCCAAAGCACCTCCCAATTCAGGTCGCCATAACCAAAACTGGGGCTATTATCTTGGAGGTCCGGGTCAAAACCTTCGATGAGTACGAGTGGTTTGTCAAAAACACCATCATCGCCCAGCTTTACGAGCGCTTGTCCTGTTACCGGAACGCCTTCATGAAAAACACCGACCCAGTGCGGATCCGAGGAATTCGATCCAGGCCAAGGTGGTAAGTCGGGCTGCACGCAGCTCTCGAATCCAAATACAGGTAGCAACACGTGGGCTTCATGAACCGCTCCATTTTGCACACAGCGAACCCCTATGGAGATTGCTTCAATTCCAAAGGGGACCTCAATAGCAACAGGTACATCCAATTCGCAGGAGTGTGTGATGCCGTCTTCAATCACATGCCAATCTCCCCCATACCAGTCCTCTGGAACCACCGCTTTGGGAATAACAATGGATCGCATTCCCGGTCGGATGAACGAATTGGCGGTCAAAAGGTTGTGCGAAACAGAAGAGGCTGTGGGAATCAGTTCATTCCAGTGTCCCTCAAGTTCGGCGGTTCTTTGGTGCAAAGCGATTGCGAACAGCCCCTGGTGGGCGAGCTCACTGAATACCGAATCGACAACGTCTTTTACTTCTCCTTTAAAGGGGGTCTCACTTTTTTCCCAAATGAATTGAATCTGACGGGTGGTCGCAGGCGCGAGGGTTTGAGCGAAAAAAACGCAGGGCAAATGGGCCGCTACAACGGTAGCGAAGCAAATCAAAAGTCGCATGAAATTTAGAGGTTTAGAGGGACGATTATCGTGTCGAGCAGGTCTGCCGGACTGAATTCAATCGTGACAACATCGGACCCTTGGTCATTTTCTTCTTGGAATCGTAGCTGCGCATTCAGCGGGTCGGAAGAGCCGGGCATAACCCAATGTGGAAGCAAATAGCTAGGACGAGGTGGCTGGCCAGGCGTGAACCATTGGTCAGGCTCGAAATTCATGTCTTGCCAGTTGGAAGTGATCCAAATCCTTGATCCAAGCATTTGACCGACACGATTTCCAACGACATGGAGCCAAATCACTTGAGGCAGTTCAAAGAGCCAAACTTCTGCATTGGCTGAAAATGCTCGATCGAAACGTGTAACCAAAAAGGGGGTCTCCCAATCGCCATGAGGTTGACACAAGATGGCGTCGAAAAATCCTACAGATTCCGGGATGGTGCAGGAGCCTTTTGGGTCTGTGTAGAGTGTGTCTCCGAGAATTTCGTACGATTCACCACTCCACCAACCCGTTGAATGTGCAGAGGCCTTGATTGGCAGAATCCACTTCTCAGAAAATGGAGCGCCTCCAACGTGCGTAGCCTGGATAACCCTTGCCTGGGTTGAATCTTTTCCGCAGCCGAGCAACAACAATCCTCCCATCAACATCCCCCCAATCCGTTCTTTCATGCTCCAAAAGTCGACCCAAGTTGGAGTCGTTGGGAGGCGAATTCACGTTTGCGGAACGTCGCTTTGTGGATGGCTTGATCTCAAAACTTGCGCAAGGCCTGATCGATGAGTCGCGCCAATTTTGCCGCGTCTTTTTCTGGCAATTGTTTGCCCAACACAAACCGGCTTCGGAGGTAGGTAAACTGCAATGAGTCTCCTCCCATAATCCAGAAACTCTGATCGAGATTTTGAAGGAAATTCGAGGGGTTGCGCCGAACCACCTCCATTTTCTTGATGTTTTCTTTGATGAAGAATCGCGCTCTTCCCCAATCACCAAAGGCATTTTTGACGGTCATTCCTTCGGAAGTTATCCGTACCATTTCCCTGCCCATCCGGCGCCACAATACCACCTTCAACACGCGAAAAGCAAAGAAGGTCCAAAAAGCCATGAAAATCAGGAAAAAACTGCGGTCGCTTCCAGTCGAGCCCACCATGGCGATTGCCATCGAAACGCCAACAGCCATCCATGCGAGGAACCAGCCTTCGAGCATCAACCGCTGTTGGATTGGGATTTTTTGATCGATGATAATCGTCAACGAAGATTCATGCCAAGCGTAGGTGACACGTTCACCAAGAGATTGGATGGACTCGTTCTTCATGCGTTCAATTGATCGAGATTACGGGTCCATTGATGATACAACGCCTCATAGCGAGGTAAGATTTCCATGACGTGAAATTGCATGGCACGCGCCTGAGCTGCCTGTTTGAATTCGGACATAAGCCCTGGGTTGGTGAGCAGGTCAATGGCCCAATTTCCCATAGATACAACGTCCCCAACC
>JBMSHA010000270.1:0-2931 GCA_049416245.1 Flavobacteriales bacterium
GTTCAACACAACGTTTGGTGGTGCATCACTGATAAAATTTTCATTTGAAGAAGAAGGCTCGCTGTACGGCGAGCCTTTTTTTATGGCGTCAATTTTCGAGTGGTACAATTATTGTCAAATCAGTGTTAGAAACCCCTTCAGTTCATCGTTTGTGGCGCGAAGGCATGATTAATTTTGTTCAATTGACCAACCTCGAAATAGAATGCACATGACTTGGAAAGCACATGGGGTCCTGACCGTTGCAATGACGATGTCCGCCATGAGTTGGGGCCAGAAGGACACTCCTTCTGTAACTCAACATACCATTGACGTAACCGTTGAAGGTCTCAGCAACGACACCGTTTATCTAGCTCACTATTACGGCAATAAACTCTACTATTCAGACACTACTATCACGGATGCAAAAGGGCATTTTTCGTTTCCTGGTCGGCCTTACGAAAAATGTGGAAAGCATGCCATCGTTATTCCAGGCCCTAAGTTCTTCGAATTCATGGCGGTGACAGAGGATGTGAAAATGACCACGAAGGCTTCTGATCCCACTCGCTTCGTAGAGATTCTCGAGAGCGAGGAAAATAAAGTTTTTTACGCATTTCTCAGATTCATTCAAGAGCGCAGGAAACTGGCCATTCCTTATGAACAGGTGCTTGCGGATTCCACCTCAACAGAAGCAGCTGTGGCAGAGGCAAGGGAAATTCTGACCAATCTAGGAAATGAGGTGGCTGCGGAGCAAAAGCGTGTTTTGCGCGATCATCCTGATAAACTTTTTGCTAAATACTTGAACATGGTGTTGGAGCCTGAAATCCCAGAAGTTCCGGACGCCATCGTGAACAAGCAAGACCTTCAGTATCGTTGGTATCGAGACCATTACTGGGATCGGGTTGATTTTGACGACCCGCGCATGGTGCACGATGGAAGCTTCCATCAAATTCTCGAGGTGTATTGGACTCGTGTACTTCCTCAAATGCCAGATTCCATGATCAGTGCAGCGGATCGTTTGATTGCACAGGTTGACGGGAACGACGAAATGTTTAAATACATCACGCACTATATCACCTTCAATTCCGAATCGTCTCAAGTCATGTGCATGGACAAGGTGTTTGTTCACATGGTTAACAAATACTATCGCACTGGACGAGCTACATGGTTGAACGAAAGTCAGATTCAAAAGGTGGTGGATCGGGCAAACGAATTGAGCGATAGCCAATGCGGTTCCGTCATCCCAAACATCATTCTTCCAGGCCTCAATCAAGAAGAATGGATTTCTCTTTATGATGTTGAAGCGAAATTTACAGCGGTCCTAATTTGGGAAAGCACTTGCGGACATTGCAAAAAGGAATTGCCCAAATACAAAGAGTTGTATGAAGAATGGCACCCCAAAGGATTGGAAATTTTCGCCATTGGAAACGATTTCGAGCCGGAACCCTGGATCAAATTCGTCAAAGACAAAGGCTACACAGACTGGATCAATGTGAGTGATAACCCGCTAATCAATGCACAGGACAGCGCATCTGTCCTTATCTATGGTGGTGTCACTACACTTAAGAGCCTGAATTTCCGCACAACATTTGATGTGTTCGCAACGCCCAAGGTTTTCTTGTTGGATAAGAATAAGAAAATCGTAGCAAAGCAGATTGGGGCTGAGCAGATGGGCGACATTCTTGGGCGATTGGAAGAGATGGAAAAGATGGGGATCCCCTATTGATTCGGTGGTTCAAACCAACGGATATAGAACACTTACCTTAAAAAAAAAAGGCCCGCATTTGCGGGCCTTTTTCGTGGTAAAAGTGGTTGGTTAAGTTGGTCCTTATCCGTTTACTCTGGGCAAGGCAATCCGAATGAGCTCAACAAGATGAGCAGGTCGGAAGTACCAACAATGTTGTCCAAGTTCAAATCACCCAAACAAGCAGGTGAGTAATCACAGCTTCCATCGTCGTTGATTGCTCCCGCATCGTATGACGTTGCGTTTGGATTCGTGCAACCAGCAGGATGTGAAGCATCTGCAATGATCAATTGTGCCGCTTGGCTTGTATTCATACAAACATCGGTCAAGTTGTAGACACGGGTTACGTGGTAGCGACCATCAGCTAAACGACCAGGGTAATCGACGCTTGCAATGTTAGCCATACCTGTATCGTCACTTGCGCCGTTCGTGAAGTCAGTCGCTCCCCAATTGGCTACAGCGACGCTGGTTTCAACCGCACCTGTCATGCTCAAGTGAGGCTCATTGAATTCGCCAATGCAGCCTGCGGGTTCGTCGAAGTCGCAGATGCCGTCGTCGTCGCTGTCTGTGCAAATTGTTTGATCGCAATCCTCCCATCCTGCAGGAATGTAGGTGCACGTGATGTTGTTACTCAAAGTGGCCGTGTCGTCGTAGTTACACGCAGTCTGGTCCGTGCAACCTGCGCATGAAGTGAATTCACATGAACCATCGTTTTCGGTTGTACCTGCTTCGTAGTTACATGCCGTCACGACGGTGCAGCCGAACACCTCTTCTTGGTCACATACGCCATCTTCGTCTTCATCAAGTAAGCAATTGCCCGCACAATCGACGAAGTCACTAGCTGGATATGTGCAGCTCGCGTCATCATCCGTTGCTGTAGCGCTGTAATTACATGCATCCGAATCCGTGCAACCGGGAATTTCGAATTCATCGCAAACTCCATCGTCATCAGCGTCATTTATGCAAGTACCTGCACAGTCATATCCAGCATCTGGATAATCGCAATCAAGTAATTGGTTCAGGGTCGCAGTCGGATCAAAGTTGCACGCGGTGGTGTCCATGCAACCCACACAAGAAGTAAAGTCACAGCCTTGATTCTCGGTTGCATTTTCGTCGTAGTTACAAGCGTCATCGTTTGTACAACCAACAATTTCGTTTGCATCACAAACTCCATCACCATCCGTATCAACACCTGATCCTCCGCAAACTCC
>JBMSHA010000271.1:0-2931 GCA_049416245.1 Flavobacteriales bacterium
AGGGAACCAACCTTGAATCCATTGGCGAAGGCGATGAGCCAACGATTCCGTCTGCCCAGGTACTTGAGAAAAAGACCGCTCCGAAACCAAGCCCTGTCTTTCGCAAAAAGCCAACCAATCACGCTCAGCGTTTGCATCCCACGCTATTCGCCCAACCGGTGTAGATCCCGCAATCGTTTCAGGAGACCAAACAAAGGCGTCGGATTGAGCGCCCACCGTTCTCGAGACCTCCTCAAAATCATGGTCTTCCGAAGCCATCCAAAACACAGCGACCGATTCGATTCCCGCCTCCCGCAATTGCCGAGACCATCGCAATGCGGACAAAATCTTGTAATGAAAATATGCCGGACCACCCCCGGCCTGCAACTGATGACCCACCGTGACCACAGCTGCGCCCTCTTCAAAAGCCTGAAGTCCGGCTGTTGGCGGCTTTAGGGAGGCCGCTTCGTATTGTTCGACAATGACTTTCGATACCGCAGAGCGCCGCTCAAGATTGGGCTTTCGATGCGCCGAATCCAACAATCCCTTCCAATCTCCTGAACCGGTCCAAAATTCTTGGCATCCTTCAGGACGTGTGCACCAATCATGTGCCGCCTTTCCTTTCTCAAGCAGCAGCGATTGCGCAATGACTTCGACCATGAAATTTCGTTTTGCGGAACAAGCGAATCAACGGATCAGGGTGATTGCTCCGGATTCAGAAATGGTCTTGCCGGACGCCTCCTTCAATTCCAATTGCCAGATGTACATTCCCGATTCTACCGGACTCCCGTCCGGCGCAGACCCATCCCATGCGGTCTGTTGGCCATTCAATTCAAATACGCGTTCTCCCCAACGGGTAAACACTTCAAAACGCTTCACCGTGACATTATTCCAAACCGGTTCAAAAACGTCGTTTTCACCATCACCATTGGGCGTGAACGCATTGGGAACAAACCAGCTGGCTTCAGTTTCTAGATTGACGGTTTCCGATTGAGGCTTCGAACCCGGACCACGCACCTCATCTTCATCCACGGTCACATCGTCATTTGCCAATGTCAATGCAAAGCCATCAACGAAGCAATACGCCATTGACGGGGAGCTGCCTTCTTCTATAGAAATGGTGCGTTCCCCATCAAAACCGAAAGCACCCCAAGTGAAGTGCGTCCAGGCGGCCTGTGCGACAAATGTGAATGAAATGGTCTCCCATTCGCGGCTATGAAACACCGGGGTAAGCGTAAAATGTGGCACTTCGACCAACGGCGCTGCGCCCAATTGCTGAAGTGGCCCCATTGAAAAGTGCATCCCCAAATTGCTGATGCCCAAGCCTCCTTCCGAAAACGTGGTCAATTCGCCATTGGTCATGCGAAACGTCAATTGATACGATTCCCCCACAAGCAATGGGCTCGAAAACGTCCCGGTGATGTACTCTCGCCGATTTGTGCCGGGTTCACCGCATGCCATAAATCCGCCCACCGCCATGCCTTGGTATGGCGAAACGATCGCAACAGGTGTTTCGGGAAGATCACCGCCTCCAGCCCCTTGAATGTGAAACACGTCTGGTGTGTTCGAGGAACTGCCTGTCGACGTCCAGCCCGTAGCCAAAGACCATTGACCCGTCGTATTGGGCATCGCCGCCAGCGATTCGAAGCCACCATTCACAATCACCTGACCCCATAGCGGGGTTAAACTTGGGAAGGATACAATCCAGAGGAAGGATACAAGGAGAGTAATGCGCTTCATGTTGGACAAGATACGTTACACTTCATGGTTACAACATATAACCAACCCCAATTCCCAGCCATTGGTTCTGTTGGTAGCCTAAAATGACACGGCCACTGGCTTTGAAATTCCAATGGTTCCCAGGTAGTTGGACCCCAACTTGCCAGGATAAGACGGGCCTCCATCCGGCACGTACCTCATCACCCAACACAAACGCTGGATTCGTCAATGTCGGAGGATTTAAAAGCAAGCGCTCCGTATGCGCTGGCACGCGAATGGCGCCGGCATCCAGGGAAGCCTCGAACCGATTGTTCTGAATCGTGAAGCGAGATCCTAAAAACGGCATGTGCACCGAACTGCGCGATGTGCCAAGTGGAATGGTATCGGTTTCAACTCCAATTGAAAAACGCTCATAGGTGACCATCTGAAGCCCCGCATCAGGCCCCGCCTGCGAAAACCCAATCAACGAATCTGGAAAAAGCCCCGAATCAACCCCGAGCAGTGAAATTCCGCTTAGCCCCAATATCCCGGACACCCGCATGACGGGATTCGGAGTCAGATTCGATCGGCGCCTTGGACCGAAGTCCAATGTGATAGCCCACGAACGGTCATGTTCACCTGTCCATTGATGCCAGCGGTCCTCCGGATTGCGGCCGCCCACACCCCAGTAGTTTTGGGCCTCCAGTGAAAAAAGTTCCCATGACTTGCGCTGATTCTTTCGTGGGCCGTCTATTGAGCGCAAAGAATCAAATCGAACCCGTGCGTCAATGCGCACGGCTTTATTGTCGATAAAGATGCTGTCGTTTTCAAACGCAGTCTCAATGGATGTTGTCGCTGTCGTCGCTATTGCCACGAAACATGCCACAACCAAAATCAGCCAACGCCCCATGCCGGGAAGTTACTCCTTTACCGTGACGTTTGCCGGCATAACCCACGTTTCTGACGTCTCGATCTGCAAAGCTGGTGTTTGGATCGATGGTCCACGATCTAATGCATTCATGGGCTTGATGCCTGCCTCTTCCATTCGGAGCGGCGGTTGAGTCTCGAAAAGTGGATCCAAGATTTCCTCTTCCTGAACGAATTCAGTTTGAACTGTTGAAACGACTGTTTCAGGTCCGTCCCAGGTTGTTTGCTCATCCAAAACAGCAACTTCTACCTCCTGCATTTCCTGCAAATCCTGAACTTGAACGGACTGTTCCTCAACAGGAATGGCCAAGGAACCCGAGTCTTGGT
>JBMSHA010000272.1:0-2917 GCA_049416245.1 Flavobacteriales bacterium
CAACAAACCGTTTTCAATGAACAGGATTCCTTCTTTGATGTTGCTACTGGCTGGCTTGGCGACTGGCGTGTTAAACGGTGTCTTAGCACAAACACCTGATTGGCTGTTTGTTTTGGAGGGCTCGTACGTGGGTCGATATGAAGTGCCGGATGCCAACGGCGACTTGAGCGTACAAGATGCGCGATGGGATGGGAAGCGGAATGGCAAAGAGGATGGTTTTGTCCTTCAAATTTCTCGGGAATTGGGGGCTACAGTTTCCAAGGAGGCGCAAGTATGGACCTGGAATTCCCAAGAATCCCTTTTGAATTTAATGGTGCTGGAGGATGGAGTTCGCAAGGAGTCGCAATGGTTTTGCGAAACCAATGGTCCCGCCACAATCTTAACGCGTGGCGGGAATAGGGGGCAACGAGCGGCCATCATCCGGTTGCGCATGGAACGACTTCCTGGACAATTGCGCGTGCAAGAACATGCCAATTTCGGCGACGGAGAATGGATCCTCCAATGGCGTTACGTATTGGACGATTACATGGGTGAGGATTAACGCTGGACCGAGGTGTACGGCCTAACGTCGAAGGCTGCGCACCCCCACGGCTGCAATGAGGCCTTGCCGTCCTCGGCCTTGAGTAAGGTCCCTAAAAGAGGAGTCAAGGGCACTTGATTGTCCATCGACAGTTCGAATGGTTGAGCCGTTGTATTGATCAAAACCCACGTGTGCTCATCGAGGTATTTTCGGTGAATTGCCAACAAACCAGGGGCAAGTTCCAGGTACTCTGAAGTTCCGTAGAGCATACTCATACGTGTTTTCCTCAATTGGGTCCATTTCTGTGTCCAATTCCAAATCCACTTTTCTTCTGGATTCCAATTTTCGAATCGCATCATGCGGCGATTATCGGGGTCGTTTCCTCCTACATCTGCAATTTCATCGCCGTAGTAAATACAAGGGATGCCAGGGCTGGACATCAAGAACGTCATCAGCCAGCTCATTTTGCGATATCCGACGTTGCCGTTGTGCTGGATGTCACGTGTCCATCCGGCAAATTTGGTGTCTTCGCCGGGATTGAGTGCCCCATCGGCTAACGAAGTGAATCGAGGACGGTCTTGATTTCCGGTGATGTTGCCCATGAGGTGGTGGGCACCGTAAGTAGCCAAACTTTGATTTGCGACATCAATTAAAGCGGCAACATCGGCCGTATCAGCCGTGAATGCCGCAACAAGGGCGTCGTAAAGATTGAAATCAAATTGCGCGTCCAGCATCCCATTGGACAGGTAACTTCGAATCAAAGGGGGAGGACCATACGTCTCACCAATTTGAAAAACAGGTGATCGCTCAGCTGCTCGAACTTTTTGCGTAAGCGTTCGCCAGAATACCTCCGGTATGTGTTTGGTTGCATCATGCCGGAACCCGTCAATGTCTGTGTTCTCGATCCACCAAACCGCACTGTCTGTCATGGTCTGGTACACTTCCGGTGTGCGCAACTCCAAAGTCGGCATGAACGTATCAAACCAAGTCGTTAAACGCTGCTCGTCCCAAAGTTGGGTGTTCATGCTGCCGTCAGGCAGGTACAAATCGGTGACCCAATCCGGGTGTGCCTGATAAATGGGGTGTTCTTGATGGACATGATTGGCTACGTAATCCACCAAAATGTTCTGGTTTCGAGCGTGAATCTCCTGCACGAGTGCATTGAATTCATCCATCGTTCCAAATCGACGGTCAATCCCCGTAGACGCAATCGGCCAATACCCATGATAGCCACTGAATTTGCTGGTCACATCCGTGTTCGGATCGGACCAAAACCCCCAAGCTCCGTCTGGATTTGGGGTAATGGGGCTCACCCAAATGGTATTGGCTCCAAGCGAATCGATGTAATCGAGGGAACTCGCTATGCCCGCGAGGTCGCCGCCAAAATGATTGGCTTGTGGCAGCACACCGGGGTCATCAGATTTCCAGTCATTGCCGGGATCTCCATTTTTGAATCGATCCACCATCAAGAAATACATGATCATCGATTGGCGATCAAAACGCGTGAGTTCAGCGGCGTTCCGAATGGGCAATCCATTTTGCAAAGGCAGCAATACTTCTTGGCTGCGGTAATCCGCATTGGCGGTCCAGAATCGGATGTGGCTTCGTTCTGCACCATAGGCCGCTGCTGGAATTCCCACTCGAAAAAGTCCCGTAGAATCCGATTTACCGAATCCGTAAATGCGGTCATTCCACCACGCATAAAAGTATGCACCGGGTTCAGTTTTACCGATGAAACCTTCGGCCACTTGAATTTCAGCAGATGTTGACTCCGGCAAAAAAGTCATGTCGAGCGGCAGGTTCTTGTGAGGCTCTCCAACCTGAAGAATGGAATTGTACCCTCCGAATCCATTGGGTACCATGCGAGGATTGCCCGGGTCGGGTTTCTCAACGCCGTCAATGACAAGTTGGTAGGGGTGGGTTCCTGCTTCGAGCATCAATTCAAGTTCAAACCAACCGTTGCTTCCTTCCATGGCGATGGGATTGCTCTGCCAATTGGTAAAGCTGCCTATGACATCGACACGCTCGAGCGGCGCGAATGATGCTACGTGAATGGTCGCCGGAACACGGGTCGTGTGAAAAACGGGGATTTCCCAATGGTCCATCCCGGACCAGCATTGCAGGAATCCCAATTGTCTTTTCGGGTGTTCGGTCAGGAATACCACGGCTTCTCCTTCAAGCGTGTCAACCCTCAAAAGGTTGCCGTCTTCCCATTTTACGGAATCGATTTGGATTCCTGATAAATCACTTAAATAAAACACCGTGGTGTCGTGATTGAGCTGAATGGGCATTTTGGGAATGACTCCGTATGCTGATTTGGAAGGTGCTGATGGGGAGCACGCTGGCAGACTGAGCAAGGCACAAGCCAAGCACAGAAAAAGCCATGCGCTAACATGG
>JBMSHA010000273.1:0-2909 GCA_049416245.1 Flavobacteriales bacterium
CCCAGCTGGCTGTGAACAAGCCGAAGTCGAGTTCGAAGCGTCACCGAAGCCGTCGCTATCACCATCAATGTACCACGTCGTGGCACCCGGCCCGCCGCAAACGCCGCAAGCGTCATTGAATTGGCAAGCCGCGTTCGCTACGCTATTCGCATCGTAGTTGCAAGCCAAGTCGTTATCGCACAAATCTGTGCTATTCAATACATAGCCTGTCGGCTGAGTGCACGCCGATTGGCTGTCCGAAGCATCGCCCAAACCATCCCCATCCGCATCCGCGTACCAGTTGGTGGGGGTACATGCCAGAGTTCCTGTGAGAACGATGGTGTCCAAATCACGAAATTTGTTTTTGGGAACAACAAAAGAAAAGGTGATTACCGTGGTCGAGGCACCTTCATCGGGGGTAAATGTTGACCCCGACAGCGTTCCGTTCGACATGGACAAGATGGGAGCTGACGTACCACCCGACCCATCTGAAACGAAGCTGATGGAGATGCCCGTGTAGCCCGAAACACTGATTTCCTCACTTGTCCAGATGCAAGTGTAATCGCTCGGTGTGCCCGAACCAGATGCACTTCCGCCAGCAAATCGAAATGCCGCATTGGTTACACTCATTGTGCCATCATACGAAACCGTAGTCTCTGTCGCTGTCCACTGATCTCCATTCAGGACGGTTGTGCTATTGCCCGTTTCCCCGGAAAAATCCTCCGACCAAATGGTTTCGGTTTGCGACATCGCGCTGCCAATGGAAAATACGAGAGCGGCGGCAAGAAGAGCGAGAAGCACAGCGGTTCGCTCGGCAGTTTGAAATGAATTCATGATGAATCTAAATCAGGAAATTTGGTTTCGTTCGTTGGTCCGTTTACCGTTGAACACCTTCGCCCTGTTCGCTCGAATTGAAACGTGACCCAAATCACCATTGCAACCTTGCGCCCAAAACGTCGGCCACACGAAAATATGTTTAGCCTTGCAGCTAAAGATCGAAATATCATCGATTGTGGGATGATGTGACACGATATTTCACATCCGAAAACCACTATGTGATATCGCTTATCACAAAAGGACATTCGAGAATCAGAAAAATTATCGCAAAATCACAGGAATGAAGAGCAAACCCTCCGTGAAAGCCCCCTAAATTCACGGCTTGAAAACTACGGTGAAGATGGAATGCATGAAACGAAGTGCCTTAAAGACGTCCGGCTTTGTCCTTTGCGTGTTCATGTCCATGCCGATTGCTTGGGCGCAACCATCAGGCAATGATGCCAACGTACCCCCAGACCTCACCCCCATCGATGCCATTGTGGCGGTGGTCGGCGACGGAATCGTGCTGGAGAGCGAAGTGGAAGCCCAAGCCTTCGCCATGAAAGCGCAGTTGGCACAAATGGGCCAATCGGCAGAATTGAACGCAACCCAGCGCTGCAACCTGCTTGAAGAATTGCTGTTCCAGAAACTGCTCGTGCACCATGCCAAATTGGACAGCGTTGAGGTCACCGACGCTGAAGTAATGGACGAAATCGACCGCCGGTTGGCGTACTACATCAATATGTTCGGTAGCGTCGAGGCGTTCGAAGCGGAATACGGCCAAAGCGTGAGCGAGTGGAAGGCCGAATTCGAAGAGCCCGTGCGTGAGCAATTGCTTGCCGGCCGCATGCAAGGCCAAATCAACCAACAAGTGCGCGCCACCCCCGCCGAAGTCCAACAACTCTTTGCGGACACCCCAACCGATAGCTTGCCCCTCATCCCTGAGGCGGTGCGGTACCGTGAACTCGTCCTGCAACCCGACATCACGGAAGGCCAAAAAGCCGAAGTGCGAAATTTCCTCGACAGCATCCGCACGCTCGTCTCCACCGGAAAGCTCAGCCTCACCCTCGCCGCTTCGCGCTACTCCGAAGATCCCGGCAGCAAATACAAAGGAGGCTGCTACCAAAATATCGGGCGCGGCCAATTCGTACCGCAATTTGAAGCCGCAGTGTTTGATACGCCCATCGGCGACCTCTCCCCCGTTTTCGAAACCGATTTTGGCTATCATTTCCTTCGGGTCACCGATCGGCGCGGTCAGGTCTTCACCGCCTGCCACCTATTGGTTTCGCCGAAAGTCGACCCGCTGGCGTTGGCCGAAATGGGCACCGAAATGGACAGCATTTCGGCGCAGCTCACGTCGGGGGTCTTGGAATTTGAAGACGCCGTGTTGCGCTATTCCACCCGTGAAGAAACCAAAAATCAAGGAGGCCTGGTGGTGAACCCCCGGGACGGTGGCACGTTGTTCGGATCCGATGAAATCGACCCCAACCTGTTCTTTCTGCTCAACGCGCTCGAGGCGGGTGAGGTTTCGGAACCCATTCAATTGACCGATGCCGACGATCAGGGGTACTGGGTCGCTGTGCAGTTGGTCGAACGCGTTGCCGCCCACCGCGCAAATCCCGCCCAAGATTTTGGCTATTTCCAAACCATTGTGGAGGAACAACTGCGCGCTGAACAACTCCAAAACTGGACCGACCGCGCCATCAACGACACCTACGTACGGGTTGACGCGCCTTACGCCACTTGCGGGTTCGACCAGGATTGGTCGGCGGGTTCTTCGACCGGCGCTGTGACGGGCGCTGCGACGGGCCCTGCGACGGGCGCTGCGACCACCGGTGCGGCGAGCGGCAACCGACCATGAAAATCAGCATCGTCACCATTGCTTACAACGCCGAAGCGACCATCGCTGACGCCGCGCGCTCGGTGACATCGCAGGTTCGGGAGGGCTTTGAGCTCGAATACATCATCGTCGACGGCGCCTCCTCCGACGGCACACTCGCCGCATTGGAGCCCTACCGCGACGGCATCGCCAACATCATTTCCGAACCCGACAACGGATTGTACGACGCCATGAACAAGGGGATCCGCATGGCCGAACCGACCGGGCCGCGGTC
>JBMSHA010000274.1:0-2909 GCA_049416245.1 Flavobacteriales bacterium
CTCTTGCAAGATAGATGGATTTGGAGCGATGGGGCTCAAGTCTGAATTTGTTCTCAAAGCATAGGTATTGTTGGGAAATAACTTGAAATCACGACGGTGTAGTCGCGGCTAATATTTCTAAGTAAGGTACTTTGTTTTGCATAGTACTCAATTTTGCCTATATCTTTGCCGCATGACAAAGGAAGTCGCCAAATCATCGGCACAAATGCGCAAGGGGGTGTTGGATCTGTGCATTCTGCGCATTTTAAGCGGAGGGGAAGCTTACACCTCCGACATCATCGGAGCGCTGCAAGCAGTGAACTTGCTTGTGGTGGAGGGGACGGTTTATCCTTTGCTCACACGGATGAAGAATTCGGGAGCATTGGATTATCGGTGGGAAGAGTCCAACTCAGGGCCACCGCGGAAGTATTACAGCATCACGAAAGAAGGCAAAAAGTTGCTGCAGGCTTTGGAAGCCGAGTGGGAAGGATTTGTCATTTCAGTCAATTCACTAACCCGTTCTTGAGCGAATCAAATTATCCATGAATACAACCATAGACATCGAATTGGCAGGCATGCTCTTCCATGTGGAATCAGCCGCGCATGAGCTTCTCCAAACCTACTTGGATTCCATAGAGCGGGTCGTTCGTTCCACTGAGGGCGGTGATGAAATATTGCGCGAAGTGGAGGCGAGGTTGGCGGAATTGCTGCAGCAATCGTTAGGCGACGGTCGCCAAGTGGTCAAGCTTGCGGACGTCGAATCGGCTTGCGAGCAGCTGGGCAGTCCGCGTGATTTTGCGGAAGATGAAGACGAGTTGGCAGATGTGGATGACCAGAAGCGTGCATCGTCCGGGCCGTCTGACGGGAGTGCGGAGTCCCGCAAGTCTTCGCGCCGGCTGTATCGCGATACGGAAAACGGATTCTTGGGCGGAGTAGCCACCGGGATGGCGCACTATTTCGATGCGGATCCGGTATTGATTCGGGCGATTGCGATCATTGCCGTGCTTTTTACCGGTGTGGGCTTGCCGCTTTACGTGCTGTTTTGGGTTATCACACCGAAGGCGCAAACCGTCGCCGAACGGTTGGCCATGCGCGGTGAGCGGCCGACGTTTGAAAACATCAAAACCCGGGTTCAGTCTGAGTACAGCCGCATGGAGCGTCACGTGAATGCAGCCGGGATGGGTGATCGCTTGCGCTTGTTTGTTCGTGAATTTTTTGGCGTCCTCGGCAAAATTTTGAGGGGAGGGTTGCGGCTGTTCGGCTGGCTCGTCCTCATTGCGGTGTTCGTGCTGTTTGTTTCAGGGGCATTTTCGTTGTTCGCGGTGTTGATCGGGTGGGGGGATTTGGTGGTGGATGGCGTGAACCTGGCTCCGGTTCCTGAAACGGTCGATCGTTGGTTGGAATTGGTGTTACCGCACCGGTTTACGCCCGCGGTATTGTGGTCATTGGCGGGTGCACTTTTGGTTTTCCCGTTGGTGTTGTTTGGTTGGTTGGTGATGCGTTTGATGTTTCAAACCATTCCAAATCCCAAAGGCACGCGCGTTGCCTTGGTACTCGGTGCATTGATTTCCTTGTGCGGAGTCATCGGTCTTGGCGTGCTGGGGGGGCGAACAGCTATGGAATTTCGGGAGCGCGCTCAGGTCCGGGAAACGCTTGCGGTTGTCGCTGACTCGTCTCATGTGACGGTGCGTTTGGCGCCTCATAGCTGGGAAGGCAATCCATCCGATATGGGGATTTGGACCTTCACGGAGCATGGGGTGGAGTCGCCGTTTGTGGAGTTGGAAATTCTACCAACCGTGAGAAATAGTCCGGAAGTTCGTATCGAGCGGGAGGCTCGCGGGATCCATCAGCCGGCGGCTTATCAGCGGGCCTCGCGGATTGCCTATGAACCGCGGATTCAAAACGGAATCATAGAGCTCCCGGCGGTTTTGAATTTTCCGACTGAGGACCAATTCAGAGGCCAACGCGTTGAAGTGCAGGTTCTGATTCCTGAAGGTTTCACCGTGGATTTGGACCCCGACTTGAACCAATTCTGGGACGACATTGAGGTGATGACAGCCGAAGATGAATCAACGGATGGGAACCTGCAAACCGCTGGTGAACTTACTTTGCAGTGGAAAATGACGGCCAATGGAGCCATAAGTCATTCAGAATCCCAATCCGCAAATGATTCCGAGAAAGATGAACGTTAGCCGCATATGCGCATGGGCCGTATGGATGTCCATGGCCGGTGTCCCCGGATGGGGTCAATTGCCGTCGCCTTATTTCCAGCAGGAAGTGAACCACCGGATAGAGGTGAGGCTCGACGATGAGACGCACACCTTGCACGGAGATATTGAAACGACTTACCTCAACAACAGCCCGGATACCCTGGATTTTATTTGGCTCCACTTGTGGCCCAATGCCTACGCAGATGGTACTTCTGCGCTCGCCCAACAGCAATTTCGTGAGGGCAATCTGTTTTTGTTTTGGGCCATGCAACGCGACCGGGGCGGCATCGATTCATTGAACTTTACGGTGGACGGGTTGCCCGCTGAGTGGTCTTTTCATCCCGAGCACCTGGACATCGCGCGGTTGGAGTTGGCCCAGCCGCTCGCGCCCGGCGCCCAGCTCACCTATACCACGCCCTTCCGAGTGAAGCTGCCTTCCGGTAAAATCAGCCGGCTCGGACACATCGGTGAATCCTACCAAATCACCCAATGGTATCCCAAACCCGCCGTGTACGACCGCGATGGTTGGCATCCCATGCCGTATTTGAACCAAGGTGAGTTTTATTCGGAATACGGCTCGTTTGATGTGCGCATCACGGTGCCCTCGAATTATGTGGTGGGATCGACGGGGGATTTGGACCCGAGCGAAGCGGACAACGCTGCGGAGCTGGCGTTCCTTGATTCGTTGGCGCTCGCTACAGCCCGCCGGATCGACGGCAG
>JBMSHA010000275.1:0-2898 GCA_049416245.1 Flavobacteriales bacterium
TCTTCAGTCGTTGATGCTCAAAAACCTTTCGAAAGAGCAACAGCGGCCGATTTTCTTGAAAATTGCACCAGACCTGACCGACGAGCAATTGGATGACATTGTTGATTTGGTCGGTGAAACGGGAATTGCAGGGGTCATTGCAACCAATACGACCATTTCGCGCGCGGGGCTAAACACCAAAGCGGATGAGGTTGAGGCCATGGGAGCTGGCGGATTGAGTGGTGCACCGGTCAAGAATCGTTCTACTGAGGTCATTCGGTATTTACATGCCAAATCCGGTGGTGCTTTTCCCATCATCGGTGTCGGAGGTGTCGCATCCGGGGCGGACGCCCAAGAAAAGTTGGAAGCAGGCGCGTCGCTGGTACAGGTGTATTCTGGCCTAGTCTATGACGGCCCAGGACTTGTCAAACGAATCAATCAACACTTGTCAGCCCCATAAAGCCTCGAACGAAGGTGCGAGGTCGGTGGCGCGAATTCCCTTTTCTGTTTCCGTCAAACGGCAGCATGCGTTTTGGGCATCGTGTTCAAAAAACAATACCCAATCTTCTTGAGCGGCTTGCTGCAACAGCTCGCCTTTTTCCTCCATCGTGAGCAGGGGACGGGTGTCGTAACCGATTACCCAAGCCATGGGAATGTGGGCTGCGGCTGGAGTCAAATCCGCCATGTAAGCGATGCGCGTGCCATTGTATTCAATGATGGGGAGCATTTGACTTTCGGTATGGCCGTCTGCGAAGAAGATTTGCAGCCCGGGATATCGCTCACCGAATGGCTGCCGATTCCACCGGCCTGAGCGTTCGATGAATTGCAATTGGCCGCTTTCCTGAAGGGGGATGAGGTTCTCGCTCAAAAAGGAAGCCTTCTCACGAGGGTTGGGATTCATGGCCCAATCCCAGTGGCGGGCACAACTCCAAAATTGAGCGTTGGGGAAAGCCGGCTTGAGCATGCCATTGCGATCCCGCTCGACGGCGCCACCCACATGGTCAAAATGCAAGTGGGTGAGCAGGACATCGGTGATGTCAGCCCGTGAAAAGCCCCGCTTGGCCAATTCACCATCCAACGACATGTCGCCGTGCAAATGATAGTGGCTGAAAAACTTTTCTGATTGCTTGTTTCCAATTCCCGTGTCGATGAGCAACAAATGATCTCCGTCTTCGACCAACAAACAACGCATGGCCCAGGAGCAAAGGTTGTTTTCATCTGGCGGCACATGGGATTTCCACAGGACTTTTGGCACCACGCCAAACATCGCGCCACCGTCCAATTTAAAGTTGCCTGTATGTATGGTATGCAGTTTCATGGTATTTGCTCAAAATGGAAGCAGCATCCACAGGGCCATGCCCACCATCAACAAGTCTTCTACTATGGTGACGGTGGTCATGGGAAGGTTGAAAACCGTTCCCAAGCACGCACATTGAATGGACTGCTTTTTCATAACGGCCTGAATTACACCGATCGCGCTGAATCCCATGATGCCAACGGTGGCTGCTGCAACTTCAACCGAATGACCAGCGGTGCACCAACCTATGCCCAAGCCTAATTCCAAAAAGGGATAAATGTAGCCGTAGGCTTTCCAACGGCGCGCCAGCAGATCGTACCCTTGATAGCTATTGACAAATCCTTCGATATCCAAGAATTTGAAAAAGGAAAAAACCAGGAAAAATCCACCCATGAAGATGGCCATCCACTTGCTCCAATCGCCACCAGATTGCCAGGTGACCAAACTGGAAATTCCGGTCAAAAACAATCCGATCAAAATCAGCGGCCAGAACGTTTTCAAAGAGGATGCCGAAGATTCCACTGCCTTTTCAGAAACAGTATATTTCGGATAAGGGGCCAAAGCATTTTCGAGGTCACGCATGTGCACTTCGCGATCCGCATGGATTGTGACCTGACCCGATGCCAGGTCGACTGAAGCGTCCGCCACACCTTCAATGGACTTGCACAGGAAAGTCACTTTTGCAGCGCAACCGCCGCACGTCATACCTGTTACTTGGAATGTCGCATTCATGATGCGAAGTTCGAGGAAATGGGGTGATTGACGTCGGATTGAGGCCTATTTTTGCACCTGAATTCAATCGTTGTATGGAACTTAACGAACTGACTGCACTTTCACCAATCGATGGCCGGTATCGCGGCAAAACGCACCAGCTCGCTCCGTTTTTGTCAGAATGGGGATTGATGAAATACCGGGTGCAGGTAGAAGTTGAGTATTTCATCGCATTGGGCAACGAGTCGGGTGTAGGCGTCAGGTCGGCAAGTGATGCCGAAAAAGCAGCTTTGCGCGACATCTACCGAAACTTCAGCGAAACGGATGCGGGCGAAATCAAAGATTTTGAGCGCGTCACCAACCACGACGTCAAAGCAGTGGAGTATTTCCTCAAAGAAAAAATGAAGTCGATGGGCTTGGAGGAGTCGCTTGAATTTGTGCATTTCGGATTGACATCTCAAGATGTGAACAATACTGCGATTCCGTTGTCCCTGAAGGCAGCAACCACCGAAGTCGTGTTGCCTCAACTCCGTGAAATTCGGGCCACCTTGTTGGCTCAAGCGCGTCAGTGGCGTGACATTCCTATGTTGGCTAGAACACACGGGCAACCGGCATCTCCGGTGACCTTGGGCAAGGAATGGGCTGTTTTTGTCAACCGGTTGGATGCCCAACTGGATGAACTGGAAACCTTTGAATACGGTGCGAAGTTTGGCGGTGCCACCGGGCAATTCAATGCACATGCGGTCGCTTTCCCAAGTGTGGATTGGATCACATTTGCCAATGCATTTGTCGAAGGCCAATTGGGGTTGAAGCGCAGTCAAATCACTACACAAATCGAGCATTACGATGGATTGGCTGCATGGTGCGATTTGATGCGCCGGATCCACATCATTTTGATGGACATGTGTCGG
>JBMSHA010000276.1:0-2897 GCA_049416245.1 Flavobacteriales bacterium
TGCGCAAGACCCAGAGGGAGGTGGGCACGCCCGCTGCTCCCTTGCGCGCGCCGGATTACTTGATGCTTGCAACTCTATGCGTCCTTGCGTTGGCTGTTTTCGGCTGGCTCGCCAACACGCTTTATCGGCAGGTGGAGGACATCGTCGAATTTCGGCTCGCAGACGAGCAGGCAGTTGAAGCCGACCCCATGGGTCTGGCCATATTGCCATTCGAGTATGCGGGTAACGCGGCTGATGAAAAAGCCTATCTGGTGTCCGGAATCTACAACCACCTGATGACGGCGATTGGCAAGATCCAGGCCATTCGCGTTGTTTCCAGCCAGACCATGAAGGTTTTCGCTGAATCGGCGCGACCCATTTCCGATATTGCAAGTCAACTGCACGTGAAAAATGCGTTGGTAGGCAGCGTCAACACGATAGGGGAGCAGGTGACCATCAACGTCATCCAATCTGCGCCTGGAGGTCAAACCTATCCGACCATCTACCTGTGCGTAGGCCAAGGCGTATTTTTGAATGCCGCAGATGGCATCAGTTACTTGTGGTCTCCAGCGGACATGGTGACCAACCCGTTGGTTCAAAATCCGTTTACAACGCCGACGCAGAACACGACTTACTACGTCACCATTGCCAATGCTTGCGGTACGGGCGTTGACAGCGTGAACGTGGAATTGGTAGCCCCGACAGCTACCGCCACGGGAGGAGGTTGGATGTGCCGTGGTGAGACCATGGAATTGAGCGCTTCGGATGCGGCTGTTTATTCATGGTCACCGGCGGCCTTGGTGGCCAATCCAAATGCCCAAACCACCCAAGTGTTCCCGGTGGAAACCACCACCTTTACGATCCATGCAACGGACCAATTTGGTTGCACGGGCAGCACGGAAATCACGGTGAATGTGTGGCAGCCGCCTTATGTGGATGCGGGTCCGGACCGGGAAGTCGATTGGGGCGATGAAGTGCGGCTGTTCGGGACCGTTGACTCGGACGAGTTTTGGTGGTCGCCTTCCGAAAACTTGAGTTGCAGTGATTGCCTGACGCCCGAAGTGATGGTGACCGGTCCAGGTTGGTACGTGTTGGAGACCATTTCCCCTGAAGGATGCACGGCGCGCGATTCGGTGTTCGTGGATTTGTTCTACCCACTTTACGTTCCCAATGCATTCACCCCCAATAATGACGGGGTGAACGATGCATTTTTTGTCGAAGGTGTCGAAGCGCGTGGGTACAAATTGGAGATTTACAACCGCTGGGGGGAGGTAATCTTTTACAGCGAAGATCCTGCGGAGCCCTGGATCGGAAATGTCCAAGTGTCCGATGCCGAGTACTTTGTGCCGGATGGAATTTACTTGTGGCGCTTGCGATATGAATTGCGGGACGGACCGCGGTGGGTTGAGGGAACGGTCGCAATCGTTCGTTAAACCACGGTTCCGGTTGCAAGAATGCCTGCTTTCTCCTACTTTCGGGGCGAGAAGACGATTCGATGACTCCCCAAACGATACTTGATCAATACTTGCACCGGATGTTCTTGGACCACGATTGTGTTGTGGTTCCGGGATTGGGGGGATTTGTATGCAATCGCCGAGCTGCGTCCTATGATGAGCAGCGCCAGGAACTGGTGCCGCCATCGCGGAGCATTTTGTTCAATGAGCGCCTCGTCCACCACGATGGAGTCTTGGTGCAGGCCGTGGCTCATGCCGAATCCATTACGTTTGATGAAGCCTTGAAACGTGTGGAAGAAGAGGCGGAAACCTTGAAGCGGGCGATTGCAGCGGGTAAAACGGTGAACATCGCGCACGTGGGGCGTTTGTATACGGGTTCGAATCAGCGAGTTCAGTTTTTGGCAGACGAGGAGATGGAGCGGATGTTGGCTTCGTTTGGATTGCGCCGCATTCCAATTCGGCCGCTAGCTCCTGCCCGGATGGTGAAAACGGCAAAACCAGCGACGTCTACCACGAAGGTCATTCACATGCCGCTTGCACGAGTGGCAGCTGCGATTGCGGTGCCGGTGTTGGGCGGAATTGGCATGTTCATGATGGACAGTTGGAATGGAGAGGACGCGCTCATGCGCCCCTTGTCCGTCACCGCTGTCACCTCTGATTACCTGCCCCGTTTTGAAGGGGAAGCCATCCCAGTTTGGTCCGATGTTGAAGCCTTGAAAACAGAGGAGCCTGTTACAGCTGTTGCCACCCTCGAGGAAGAGCCAGCGGTCATTGAGACGCTATCGGCAGCAGATCAACCCGTGGGTGCACCGGCAGAAACCGGTGAGGCGGGTTTGTACATGTTGGTTGCCGGCGCGTTTTCTGTCGAGGTCAATGCCCAAACCCTCGCGTTGAGTTTGCAGGAAAACGGTTTCGACGCGGAGGTGTTTTTGCAAGACGGCGGGTTGCACATCGTGACTTTTGCAACCCACGTAGAAGAGGACAGTGCAAGGGCTCACCTCGAGTTGCTGCGCAAGCAGCAGATTTCGAAAAACGCATGGCTCAAGCCGTGGAAGGTCATTCGATGACCCGCACGCACATAAAACCGCTGCCTGAAGCGGTCATCCTTGATTTTGGCGGTGTTCTGTACGACATAGATTATGACGCACCGGTTCGTGCGTTTGCAGCGTTGGGGGTGGCGGATTTTGCGGGGTTATACAAACAAGCGGCGCAATCCCCAGAGTTTGATGATTTGGAGTGCGGGCGAATCGCTCCGGAGGCATTCTATCAATTTATGGAGGCACATTGCGCACCGGGAACGACTCGGCAGCAAGTCATCGATGCCTGGAATTGCATTTTAATCGGTATGCACCGTTCTCGGATGGCATTGGTGCAGGCGTTGGGAAAGCAAACACGGCTGTACATTTTTTCCAATACCAACGTCATCCACGCCCATGTTTTCGAAGCTTGGATCGAATCTCATTA
>JBMSHA010000277.1:0-2897 GCA_049416245.1 Flavobacteriales bacterium
CCTGGAATTAAAGTAGGCATCACTGACTCCAGCAGCTGAACGTTGAGCACGACCATTGATGCGAATTTGCCTTTCCAGGGTTGGCCAAAAAAACAGGACGCTTACAAAGGGGTGCTTCTGTATGCATTTACCCTTGCGCGAAGTGTAGTTAGTGAAGAAACGCAAGCTGCCCTGATCGATATCGCGAAGTAATACAATCCGATTGCTTACGACCCCATCATCTCCGAGCGTAGCGAGACTCATCGCATTGTAATCCGGCCCTTCACTGTTCAGAGCTTGTTCAAGCCATTGCTTTAGTAGAACAATGGGCTCCTCTGGTAAAGAGTTGACATCAAGTGCCCCTTTCTGGTAGTCCTTACGCGTATCATGAAGTGAATGGTTCATAGCAAGGGGGATTTAATGTAACCTTTCATTCAGCAAATGAGTAAAGGCGTGAGAAAATCAATCAAGATGCGCAATTTAATCATCAGTTACCGCAAGTTACCTCATCAAGTCAGGGAAACCCTACTCAATCGCTATCCGCAAGGATTTGAGGATGATTCTTTCGAATTTGAAATTCCAGGTCGACAAATGATCTGCAAGGCGATTCGCATTACTGTGGAAGAGGTCAATTACTTGATCAAATTGGAGCAGCGGCCAAAAAAGACCGACTATTTGCTCGACGATGATTGGTGATCACTAAAGACCACCAGTCAAAGCATAAGCATCGCCAGCGTGAATGGAGCGCGACCAAAGTGGCTCTCCACCTGCGTCGTTAACCGTTACGGTCAGCACTCGCTCTTTCCGAGGACCCGTAACTTCGAGCACTCCGTAATTCCTGACGCCTACCATGGTACCCGGTTCCCGGAGCGTGTTCGGTTCATCCGTGTGATCGTAGCTGCCACTCGTGAGTGGGCTGACAGTGACATCATAAACCCAATTACCACCGGGCAATTTCATTTTCGAAAGCTCACTGTTGTGTCGATCACCTGTGAGAAAAACGACACCACGAATGCCCAGAGCGTCGATTTGGTTGAACAAAATCTCCCGTTCCTCAGGAAACTGAGCGAAATTCTCAAAAATTGCCGCATCGCTGACCATTTGCCCTCCAATGGCTACCATTTTAAAAGGAGCTCTACTGTTGCGTAAAGCATTGAGTAGCCAATTCCTTTGAACAGATCCCAAAATTTGGCGTTTTTCCGATCCCATGCTGTGATTGACTCGATGTGACCGATTATCCAAAAGGAAAAATTCGACGTCTCCAAACAGGAATTGTGTCACATTCAATTCTTCGGCGTCTGGTATACCCGATTCTGGGTTGGGCCAATATGCATGAAAAACATCACGAGACCAGTCCTGGTGAATCCAGGATCCATCGCAATCATTTGGCCCGAAATCATGATCATCCCAAATCGCATAATGAACTCCTTCCGAAAGCAAAGACTGCAATTCGGGTAAATTGCGTGTTTGGTTATAGCGGTGTATGAATCCTGATTTACTAGAGAAATCAACTTCTCTGAGGTAGACGTTGTCCCCAAGCCATAACATCGCGTTGAAATCTTCCTGCGCCATGGTTTCGAAAATTTCATATCCACCTCCATATGGTTTACCCGGGCGATCGAATTCGGGTTCATTGACATAGGTACAGCTACCTACAAGTAATTTCAATTCAGGTGGATCCGTGCGATACTGCCATAGAGGTTGTGTTTGAAAATACAGCGTGTCGCTGATTGCCATTCCGAGTTCATCCCCCACGAAATATGCATACTTTGATCCTGGCAATAAGTTAGAAAACTCCGATTGGTAACAATTTCCGAGTTCCATGGATTGCATGGGGAGTACGGAAAGGCGAAACCCTGCCGAATCCAACAAACTTAATGTGGGATTCTCAGAGTCTTCATTGGGCGTTACCTGACACCAAACCTTTGCATGACGCATACCAAGATCACCAAGTATTGGAGAACCAGTCAAGGCCATTTCTGCTTGTGAGGTCCTGGAAGCGGGATTACATCCAGCAATTAGGCAGACAATAGGGATGATGATGTATCGCATCAATTTTTTCTCAAACATACGAAAGCAAAAAAGGGACCCCGAGGGGTCCCTTTCAAATTTAATGTTGTTGAAGATTACTTCGCAACAACGATGTTTTGTGCGTCATTGAAATTAGCGTGCTTCACTGAAACGGTGTAGTTTCCAGCAGCCAAATCATGCTTGACAACGATTCGGTTTCCACCTACTACGTTTTCTTGAGCGATTTCCTGTGAAATGACTGCCTTTCCAGACATGTCAGTGACTTCAAGGATAATGTTCTCTCCACCCAAGTTCAATTCACGGTCAAACTTCACGCTGAAGGTGCTTTCGAATACTGGGTTAGGGAAAATATTCCACTCAGTTGTGTTGTCGATGTTGCTCAAACCATGGCTATCTCCATTGTTCTGGCCAAAGCAAGAGCCGTCATTGTAGGTAGCGTCAGCATTAAAGTTAGCAGCATTTGTGTCAGTGCAACCGAAAACTTGAGCATCTGTAGAAGTGAACGTCAAGTCGTAAGCGCGCCACGCAGCTCCTTCAGCATCCCAACCTTGCAAGTTCAAGATACCGGTAGCAGTTCCGTCAGTTGTCAATTGCATCAACAAAACACGGTTTCCAGCTTCAGCTACTGCTTGCACATCCGTAGGAACAACGAACCAAGCTCCATCTGTAACAGTCAATTCAGATCCGTTCAGGAAGTTGTTGTAGTCTACTCCCACAGTCCAGAGGTTATTGTTGGTGCTGTTTGTTGCCCCGATTGTTACCCAGCTGTCATAAGCGAGCGTTCCTTCAAGACCAACAATCTGTTCGTTCACGTCCAAAGACGAAAAGCTACCGTATTGGTGTTGGTAGAAATTAGTGGTCGTAGCCACGTTTAATACGTGCTCGCC
>JBMSHA010000278.1:0-2892 GCA_049416245.1 Flavobacteriales bacterium
CCCAATTCATTCGGGAATTGATTGAGAACGGGAAACTCCGCATGAAAGGAGATGCCCCGTTCAAAGGGCGACGCATCACCTTCCATGACCCGTGCTACCTAGGCCGAGCAAATGACGAATACCTCGCTCCTCGCGAAGTAATTGCCAAACTCGATGCCGAATTGTTAGAAATGCGCCGCTGCAAACAAAACGCCATGTGCTGCGGTGCAGGCGGTGCTCAAATGTTCAAGGAAGCGGAACCGGGCGATCGGGAAGTCAACCATGCCCGAACAGACCAAGCCCTTGAAACCCAACCTGAAATCATTGCGACCGGTTGTCCGTTTTGCAATACCATGATGACAGACGGCGTCAAAAACGCCAACCAAGAATCCAACGTTGAAGTCAAAGACATCGCAGAACTCATCGCCGAATCCGCCGATTTGCTCGAAGTCCCTGCGTCATAAATCAAATCCATGCTATTAGAAGGAAAAGTCGCCATCATCACGGGCGCATCACGCGGAATTGGAAAAGCCATTGCGCAAGAATTCGTGCAGCAAGGCGCGACCGTGGCATTCACCTACCATTCATCGGAAGAGAAAGCCAAGGCATTGGAAGCTGAGCTAACTCAAAACGGAGGTACCGTGCGCGGTTTCAAATCCGATGCCGCTCAAATGGACCAGGCGGAAACGCTCGTCAATGAGGTGGTGGAGGCCTTCGGAACCGTCGACATTGTCGTCAATAACGCCGGCATCACCGATGACACCTTGCTCATGCGCATGAATGAAGAGCAATGGGATCGCGTCATCAACGTGAACCTCAAGTCGTGTTTTGCATTGACCAAGGCCGTGATGCGGACCATGCTCAAAGCACGTGCAGGCAGCATCATCAACGTCAGTTCCGTTGTGGGGGTGCAAGGAAACGCTGGGCAGGCCAATTACGCAGCGTCCAAAGCCGGCATCCTCGGCTTCACGAAATCTGTGGCGTTGGAATTGGGCTCACGAAACATCCGATGCAATGCCATCGCCCCCGGATTTATCGAGACGGAAATGACAGCAGCATTGGACGAAGCAACCGTTCAAGGGTGGCGCGATGCCATTCCATTGAAACGCGGCGGTCAACCTGAAGATGTGGCCCAACTGTGCACGTTCTTGGCAAGCGACATGAGTTCCTATATCACTGGACAAACCATCTGCATTGACGGCGGTATGATCACCGCTTAAGGCAATGAATATGAATTTTCCGCGGGATTGGGTGGTGGATGCAGCTTGGTGGCAATGGGCGCTGGTCGTCGGAATTGCTGCACTGACGGCGGCTGTCCTGTACGGTCGAAAAACCGGCATCGCGCGGAACGCAACGGGCGGAGGATTGACCGCTATCGGTCGCTTGCTCTTGGGCATCTTGCGATTTGCGGTATTGGCTGCGCTGGGTTTTTTGCTGCTCGAACCCCTCATCCGCAATCAGACGTTTGACGAAGAACGCCCCCTGGCCATTCTTTTGATGGATGAAAGCCGATCCATCACAGCTCGAGCGGATTCGGCCGCATTCGCTGAAACAGCCAATCTCTGGACCGGGCAGCTGCGGGATCAGCTGGAAACGGCAGGGCTGGACATCGAATCCTTCGGTTTTGACGGTTCATTGCGGGCCGTATCCAACGACGAAGCTTGGAACTGGAATGGTACTCAAACCAATCTCGATGCAGCGATCCAAGCGTTGGGCACGCGGATAGAAAACCGCAACGTCGCAGGGATTGTGTTGGTCTCTGACGGCCTGGTCAATCGTGGCGCTGCACCGGATTACGGCATAGCATGGCCAAACACTCCGGTCTGGACCGTCGGGGTCGTCGACACCACCGTGGTGCGCGATCGTTGGATAGGAAGGGTTCAACACAACGCCGTGGCCTACCTCGGCAATCAATTTCCTGTAGAGGTATATGTGGAGAACCAAGGGTATCAGGGCGCAACGACGCGCGTGGAAATTTACCAAAAGGGCCAATCTGTCGCGAGCGCTGAACGCAACGCTTCTTCGAATCGCGAGACACAGAAATTCTCGTTCATGCTCACGGCAAGCCAACTCGGCATGCAGGCGTTTGAGGTGCGAGTGTCTACCGCTGACGATGAATTCGACAAGCAAAACAACAGACGGGTCAACTACATTGAAGTCCGCGAAAGTCGCCGCCGAATCACCTGCATCGCCAACGCTCCACATCCCGATTTAGGCGCGATTCAAATGGCCTTGGCCCCCCTTGAAGCATACGAGCTCGAGACGTTCATCCTGTCGACCCTGAAAGACGGAGCTGCCCTCACGGAATCCCTGACCAAATCCGATGTAGTCATCGCGCATAACGTGCTGGGCACTTCGTTTGGCGGTTTGTCGTGGCCACGGCTCCTCGGCATGAACGAAGTCCCGGTATGGTGGATCGGTGCCTCTGAGGCGACCACCGCCTTTCTCCAATCCGAAAATACCTTGGGCGTCCAGCTCACGAATACGGGAGACCTCAGCCAAACCCATCGGTGTCGATTGAACCCGAATTTCAGTATGCTCTCCTTTCCGCAAAACACGGAGGAAGCCCTTCGATCGTACCCGCCTTTGCTGGGTCCGTTTGAACAAGCGAACTGGACACCCGCTTGGTCGCCCATCCTCTTCCGGCAATTTGGAGATGTGGAAACCAACGATGCATTTTGGGCGGCGCGGAATACGGCGACCGGTCCGAGGCAAATTTTGACCATCGGTGAAGGCATTTGGCGTTGGCGAATGCGGGGATTCATTCGCGAAAATGACCACACCTTGTTCAATGAGTTCATTCAACGACAAGTCCAATTTCTCGCTGCAAAAGATTCACGCAAGCGGCTCACCGTCCAGACCGAAAAACGCACTACGACGGATGATCGGGTCCTGTTCCAAGCGCAAGCATTC
>JBMSHA010000279.1:0-2882 GCA_049416245.1 Flavobacteriales bacterium
CCCAGAACCAAGCTGGAATGTCACACCGTTCGGAACGATGCGGGTTTCGGTTTCCGCAGCTTCAAACCACGTTGAAGGAGTCATTGCGCCGATGAGAATGTCTGTAATATTCTCCGGATTGACGACTGGAGATTGCCAACTGCCTAAAGAGGTAGTGAAAGAATATCGTTCGCCCCTCCACTCCATTTGCCCCAGATCACAAACTGCCGCAGAAACCCAGAGTTCATCCGACAATTCAACCACTCCGCCAATGTCTAAACCCCAGCCTTGTCCAACCGGTCCCCATAATCGAGCCACATCTGAAAGGCTGGCATTTCCGGGATCTATCCCTGCAATTTGGTCAAAGCCGAATCCATTGGAAAAGGCACCAAAGGCGTCCAATTCTCCGTCGGTATTCTGAATGCTGAAATAGCCATTCCCGAGTAAGAGCCTTCCAGAAATTCCTGTATGCAAAGCAACTTCGCCGATGCGCCAGGCCTTTGAAATTCCGATGCTGTGACTGCGATGCCAAGAGAAACCGAGCCTCGTATCTTGTAAAATGCTACCGATAACCGCATCACCGTCCAATTCAATACCACCGACAAATGACATCAACTCCTCCAAAGTAAAATCCCCTGATTTCGGAATGGTGTCGCCTGTTGCAGTTAAGAGTAGTTCAAAGACGCTAGTCCAGTTGGATGTGCCGCCTTGGACGAGCAGATCAATGGGTTGTTGATCAAGGTATGCCTCTCCTTGAATGTGTTGGGTGTTGGAATATGCAAAGGCCCAATTCCTCCATTGCTTGGCAGTCGCGGCAGAAACAAAATCAATGTTCAGCGCAAAGGTTTCGTTTCCAAGGAGATTGGCGTAATCATTCCATTGCTCAGTGGTCCAACCATTCGCCTCATCGTTGTTTCTGTTCAATAAATCATCCCAAATCTCGCTTCGTTCAAATACCGATGAACTCAATCGTCCTCCAAATTCGATTCCGCCGATGGCTGACTTCCATTCATTTTTGTTGAGTGGAGAAAACGTCATTTGAGCAGGATTCCAGCCGAGTGCGCGGTAATCTCCTGACAGGGTCATGGGGGTTGCTCCCGTGCCGAAGGTCAAATAGCGCGTCTGACCCATCATGTGATTGCTCATCATGAGCAGTAAGGCTAAAACTGCAAGGTGTCGCGAAAAGTTCAAAAGCCTCAAAGACATTTAATCATCTTAAACCGGGATGTTCCAACCGTGACGGTCTGCAATTTTACCTCTTCGAATCCCATCCAATTCTTGGAGCAAACGATTGGCTAAACCGTCTGCACGGTCTACATCAACCAGTGGGTAATTGATCCCATCAATCCCGATTTCCGCGATGGGTTTGATGGTTGCAGCTGTTCCAACTCCAAATGCCTCGGTGACTACTCCATTTGCAAGACCCGTCTTCAGCTCTTCAACTCCCAACCGTCGAATTTCGACCGGTACGTTTAAATCTTGGGCCAATTGGATGACGGAATCACGCGTTACACCGTCGAGAATGGTGTCTGAAGTCGCTGGCGAAACCAATGTCCCATTCATGACGAACATGGCGTTCATGGTGCCGCTTTCCTCAATGTACTCGTGTGTGACGGCATCTGTCCAAAGCAATTGGTCATACCCCTCTTCCCTTGCCAATTTGGATGGATACAATGAGCCTGCGTAGTTGCCTGCCGCTTTCGCGTATCCCGTTCCACCCGGTGTAGCCCGGGTATATTTACGCTCAACTTTCACTCGTACGTTGCCTGTGTAATACGCACCGACTGGACAAGTGAAAATGGAAAAGGCATATTTGTCGCTCGCTTTGACGCCCACATACGCATCCGTGGCAACCATGAAGGGACGAATGTACAGGGAGGATGCTTCTCCTTCTGGAACCCAGGCTTGATCCAAATCAACCAGGGCAGCCAGAGCCTCCATGAACACATCTTCTGGTACTTCCGGCATGCACATGCGCTGTGCAGATTTGTTGAAACGTTGGATGTTTTTTCCTGGGCGAAAGAGCGATACGGAACCGTCTGACATACGGTACGCCTTCATTCCTTCAAAAATGGCTTGACCGTAATGGAAAACCATGGAGGCCGGACTCATGGTAAACGGGCCATAGGGTTCAATGACGCCGCGCTGCCACGACCCATTTTCGTACTCCATCAAAAAAAGATGGTCTGAAAACACACGGCCAAATTCCAAGTTGTCAAAATCAACTTGGTCTATGCGTGAAGTTTCCGTTTTGTGGATATCGAAAAAAGGTGAGGTTTCTATCATCATCTGTGTCCGTCTTCTTGCTTGTAAGGGTATGCAAAGGTCGCTTTTTCTCTACCATTGTCCAAATGACACGATTGTTTTGGACAGTTTTAACTATTGGTGGAACAAGAAGCGATTCGGACTCACAAATCCGGATTTAACGGCGTACATGACCATGGAGGCGGTGTTGTTCACACGCAATTTTTGCATGATGTTCTTTCTATGGGTATTCACCGTGTGGCTCGATAGAAAAAGTTTCTCTGCGATTTGGACGTTGGTCAGTCCTTCCGAGATTAAAGTCAGCACTTCGATTTCGCGCTCTGTTAATAGGATGGGGTCACAACTTGTATCAGCCAGTTCCAATTCATTGATTTCTATGCTTTCCGATTCAATGGCAGCAAGTATCTGCCCACAGAAAAACGTTCCTCCGCGACTCGTCTCGTAAATCGCATCCATGACCTCCTCCATGCTGCAATCCTTTTTGACATAGCTTGTAATGCCTGCTCGAAGCGCATGCACAATGCTTTGGCCACTGTGAGAGGAGGTTATTGCGAGCATCTTAACACCTGGATTCAGGCGTTGACATGTTAGAACGTTGTCGACGCTAAAACCTGGCGCCAAACAATCGATGATGATCA
>JBMSHA010000280.1:0-2862 GCA_049416245.1 Flavobacteriales bacterium
CTCATTGTCGGCGGCGGCATGGCGTACACGTTCGTGCAAGCGCAAGGCGGGAGCATCGGCAACAGCCTCGTGGAGCCCGAGATGCACGCGCAGGCGCTGGATATTCTCAAGAAGGCCGAAGCCTCCGGCACCGAACTTTTGCTCCCCCACGATACATTGGCTGCCGATGCATTTGCGCCGGATGCCCAAACCCGTGTCTTGGCGACGGATGCGATCCCCGATGATTGGATGGGACTGGATATCGGGCCGGAAACGACGCAGCGGTTCGTGGAGGCGGTGCTGACCAGCAAGACGGTACTGTGGAACGGGCCGATGGGCGTATTCGAAATGGAAGCGTTTGCAAAAGGAACCAACGCTGTCGCAGCCGCCTTGGCAAAAGCGACGGCCGAGAGCGGCGCATTCACCTTGATCGGCGGCGGCGATTCCGTGGCGGCCATCAACCAAGCGGGCCTTGCGGATCAAGTCAGTTATGTCAGCACCGGAGGCGGCGCGATGTTGGAGTACTTGGAGGGCAAGGTGTTGCCCGGGATTGCGGCGATAAAGGAGTAGCGGCGGCGGCTGTCCTATTCATTGGCACGTTCGTCGCTCGGCATTTCGCTTAATCGTACCTTGAACCAATCTTCCAAGCCTTGGTCCTCAGGGATTTCAAATGTTTGCCGAATACGACTGCGCACGTTGTATACGTGGGAGATGCTGCACCCAATCAACCGCGCAATTTCCTTTGACTCAAAGCCCAAAATCAAATAATCCAAGATTTGCCTTTCACTGCTCTTCAGTGAGCGGTACTGTGGGAGGTTTTGCACTTGATCTCCCTCCGATATTGGAATTCGATCTTGCGTATACTGATTCAATTTCTTCAATATCAGCATGGCATCCGCGGTTCGCTTGCCAAAAGCAATGGCGTCACCGAGTACCCGAATGTCATTAGTTTTGAGGGTTATCGACTCCGGGGTTTGAGATAAAGGAACACCTTTAAACATCTCTACCAATTGCGCCCGTTTCTGTGATCGCTTCCGATTGAAGTGAAAAATGGCCACAACGATTAATACGTTTATGGCTAGCGCAATTGCGATGGTGATACTGCGCCATTGTTCCTTTTCCACTCGGATTTCGGCAATCTGCAATTCCAAATTACCCATTTCAAGAGAATCGCCTTTTTTCGACACGAGAGCTTCAAACCGCGCACGGGCCATTCGTGAATAAGCCCTTTCCATCTTGACAAAATCATCCCAGCGTGCTCGCAAATCCGATTCCAAAAGGTCTGCTTCGAAAAGTTCCGCATAATGTGAACTCGATTTCAGAAAAACAGTATGGATGAAGTCACGACTTTGCTCACGAGAGCGACTGAATTGAACGTAATCGTCGACCATTAAAGATTGAGCCACCACATCCTCAAATAGGTCCTCTGGAATTTCTGACATCGGAATCTGACGCAAATAATCGAACCAGATCTTTTCGCAAGAATCCTTCTGAAACATCGCATTGAAGGCCAGAAATTTGTTTAAATGAAAGATATTCTGCCAGTATGCATCCAATATTGACGGATCCAAATTGCTCAAAACTTGCAACGCACGGTCATGCGAGTTGTTTGTGTTGTAGAGTCCAGCTAAATTGATGCTGACTTGGTTCCACATCAAAGCATTGTTCCATTCCTTTCCTTCGGAACTCTCAATTCTCGTCAATAACCGTTTCGCAGTTGCAATTGCTTTATCTACTTCCTTCAAAGCATTGTAAACCGCTATCAAGTTGAATTCAACGGTCGCAATAAGCGGGGCTCGATCCTTTTCTAAGTTGAGTATTTGACGGTAATGCTCTGCAGCAATCTCGAAACGATTCAAATTGTAATTGGCATTTCCCAAGGCCAAATGGACCATGGGATCCGTAATTCCACAGTCACTCCGCTCGTCATACAAAATACTCGGAAACAAAACACTCGGCTGCGGTTCGAAACCGGATATCGCAATTAACGCCTTGCACAAACCCAACTGTGCACACGCCTCAGCACTCAATTCTGTTTGGATAGCAAGCGAACGATAACGAGTCTCAGCGCTATCAACAAGCTCCACAGAAAGCGAACGGGTCCTGAAGAAAAGCAGTTCTTCCAGAATGCCAGAATGGATTCCTTCCTCTGCATGCGCTTTCGGGAGTAGAAACAGGACAAAAACGCACAGAATCCCGCCGAGTTTCCAAAGGTTTATAATAGAGTTCATTCGCATTCAAGCCGAAGTTGAGAAAATCTCATGTGGAAACCAATACCTATCCCACCGTTTCACATGACCTGGTATACTTTCGAATACTTAGTATTTACTTTCCTGCTGTTTTTAAGGGATAAAGCAGGGGTCAAATCCAAATTAACGTCCTGAAACACATTCATATCGACATCAACTCACCCTTGCCGATGATGCCAAAAGTATATTGAAGTGAAGTGTCATCATTGAATAATGATTGCTTCAGTTTCACTTTTGAGTAAACCATTTTATCGGAATCATGAATCGATTAGTCTGCACTATTGTCGCTTTCGGCGGAATATTTCTCGTGTCAAACGCGAACGCTCAACAAAACGCGGTGCACGGCCAAGTGCAAGGGACCCACATCTACATGAGTGTGAATCCAGAGGCGCTCAAAGCAAATTTGGACACCTTATTTGCCAATAGCACATCAACTCAATCGGCCTTGAATAATTTGACTTGGTCCGACGTTCTCGGAAACGGCACCACTCCGGGAATGGATGTGGACTTTTTCGGGTACAATGCCAGCGGGCTCGGCCAGGTAACCACCACAGGAACGTTTACAGGGGATAGTTTGGTATTGAATAAGGATGCGGCGATCACCGGAAGGCTGAGTGTAACCGACGTGGTTTCA
>JBMSHA010000281.1:0-2861 GCA_049416245.1 Flavobacteriales bacterium
CAGAAGGCAACATCAACGGGGTGTGCATGGGCACGGTGACGTTTGACGTTCCGGGTACTTACACTTTTACATCGTCCATCGGCGTGCAACCTGAGCTGGGTATGACGGGCACCATTGTCGTCGATGCCGAAACGCTGGCGGATGTGATGGCTGATTTCACTGGAGGTGGCGAATTGGAAAACCTTGCCGCTTGGCAGTCCTGCTGGGCGTTCACCACGTATTACAGCGCCAATTACATCAACGGACAGCCGGGTAACACCGGTTGGGTGGGAGGTGTTGACCTCGCCGGCAACGAAGAATACACCGTTTTTGTTCCGACAGATGCAGCCGTTGACGACTTGATGGAATTGATGAACTTGAGCCAGTTCGACATGCTTGCATTCTACGACATGGTGCCGGCATTGGCTTACCACATCGTCCCTGGAGTCTACATGGCGAGCGACTTGGAAGACGGCATGACATTGCCCACAGCGGAGGGCCAATCGGTCACCATTTCCATCGGAGATGCCGGCGCTGCGGTGGACGCTGCCAACATCATTTACAGCGACATCACCGCATTCAATGGCGTTATGCACGTGATCGACGGCATTTTGGCTCCGGCGGGCTACCCCAGTGCGACGACATGGGATGCCATCGTGCAGAGTCCCGATCACACCATCTTGGAGCAGGCGCTCCTCAACGAAGGCTTGAACGAGGCGTTGCGCGGACAGCCCATTTTAAACGACAACGAACCTGCAGAAGGACCCTTCACCGTGTTCGCCCCAACGGATGATGCGTTCATCGCCTTTGCCGAAGAGAACGGCTTCGCCAACGTATCCGAATTGCTGCAATCGCAGTTCATAGACGACATCTTGCACGCGCATTTGGTAGAGGCGGTGTATGAGAGCGATCAGTTGTACAATGGTCAATACCTGTATTCCTACAACAACCAGTCGATCAGTATTGCCATCGATGCGGACGGGGTGTCGGCCAATGCTGCATCGGTCATCCAGCCCGACATCCTTGCTTACAACGGCGTCGTTCATGCGCTGGGTGAAGTTATGCCTTTTGATTTTCCGGAGCCCGCAGGTTCTTGTGGAACGTGGACCATACAAATGTCTTCTAGCCCAGCTGGCGGAACCGGCTGGGGCGGCGCAACGGTCAATGTCTTGTCGAATGGCATTTTGATCGCTTCGGAAACGAAAACGACGAATGCTCCAGAATCCTTCACGATTCCAGTGGATGAAGGTGCTCGGGTTGATGTGGTCTATGTGCCAGGAGGCTCTCCGGGATATCACGGTTTTGCGGTGGTGGATGCTTCTGGAAATACTGTCTACGAAAGCCAAGGTTCGGCGAACTCGAGCGGCGAGATACCGCCGATGAGCGTCTACGGATTGAACCCCTGTGGCGCAGCCCCGACCTGTGGTTTGGTGGAAATACAATTCGTCGATAATTCAGCAGACGGTTGGTATGGCGGTGGTTTGGGCGTCTATTCAGAGTCGGGATTGGAGGCCAACATCCTCTTCAACCCGGATTTTGATGGGGATGGCTACACCGATTACCAAAGCTTTCAGGAGCGTCGCGTGCGGGTGACAGTGGATGAAGGGGAAGTGGATTTTATAGTCAATCAGCCCTTGGTTTTCTCGGAATCTTTCGGCTATCTTGTGCGCAACCCGGCAGGGCAAGTAGATGTAGATCAAGATGTCAATGTCCAAGCGCCCGCATCGGTCTCAGGCGTCGTGATCTGCGAAGACACGGCCAACGATATGACTGAGTTGAATGCGTTCTTCTCTGAAGCATCGGTTTACCCCAATCCGGCTTCGGATTGGTTGATGGTGGCTGGAATCGAGTCCCATGTGGTTTGGAACGCGCGTTTGGAGAGCCTTACAGGGCAAGTCGTCCGCGAATTCAATGGAACAGGATCGCAGCAACTCGCGTTGTCGGGCATTACTCCTGGAATGTATTTGCTGCAGTTCGATGGCGAACAAACGGCAGCCAAGACCTTTCGCGTGATCATCGATTGATAGAATCCCCTGCGGTCATCGAATACAACAGGATTTTCGTTCGTCGTACTTTTGCGTTATGGCAGGGAATGCACACGGTTTTGATTTGGTGGCGTTTGGCGCCCACCCGGACGATGTCGAGTTGTTTGCGGGCGGCACCATCGCAAAGAGCGTGGCCCAAGGCATGCGCGTCGCCATCGTGGATTTGACCCGCGGAGAACTCGGCACCCGTGGTACTGCGGAAACCCGTGCGACCGAGTCAGCGGCAGCCCAGGCCATTTTGGGAGTCGAGCACCGCGAAAACCTTGACCTTGGGGACGGATTTTTTGAAGTGAATGAGGTGTCTTTGCGAGCGGTCATCGAAGTTTTGCGGCGGCTGCGTCCGCTAAAGGTATTGGCCAATGCATGGAGCGATCGCCATCCCGATCACGGGCGCGGCGCCGAGCTCGTGCATCGCGCGGCGTTTCTGAGCGGACTGCCTAAAATTGATACGGGCCAAGATGCCTGGCGCCCCGAGGCGGTTTACCACGGCATTCAAGACCACTGGCTCGAACCAGATTTTGTGGTGGACATCACCGGATACGAGGACATCAAGGCCCGTGCTATTGCTGCCTACGGCACTCAATTTCACAACCCGGACGTGGAATCAGACGAGCCGGCTACTCCCATCAGTTCCCCCGAATTTCTGCAGCATTTGCAGGCCCGAGACGTGGCCATGGGGCGGCTCGCAGGGGTCAGGTTGGGAGAGGGGTTTCAGGTGAAACGTCCGCCCGCGGTGGATGGGTTGGGGGTACTCGCTTGAAGGTTCGTATCCTCGTCAATAGATCTGGGGATCAGAGGTTTTCTGTACGTATGGAGGAGAGCGATGTTTGTTTCTAA
>JBMSHA010000282.1:0-2836 GCA_049416245.1 Flavobacteriales bacterium
CATGAAAACCACCATCGCATTGCAATATGCAATTCTAAGTCTTATCAATGACAAGGCCATTGCATCAATTTGACCTCATCATTGGAGCGGATGGGGTAACGGATGAAAGTGAGTTGCAAGCGAGCCGGAAAAGCGTCAAAAACTCAAAGTGGGAGTCGGTTTTTGATTCATACCTCACTCCTCCGGCACCCCAATCAAGTCCACCGCCCGCTCACGAATCAAGGCATTGAACGCAGGCAACCGCTCATCGCGCAACGCATACCATTTCTCAAGCTCCACATCAATCAAGCCACTGATCTCGTCACGCACCGCCATCATTTGGTCTGTGGGTCGGTACACCCCCATGCTCGCCAGCGAACCGACGTGGGCCAACTTGTTGTTGAGTTTGATGGGGAAATTGAGCATGTCTTGGTTGCTCTTGAGTTGGGTTTGGTACAGCACCTCCTCCACTTTCGTCATCAGCGAATCCAGCGCCCGGCCTTCCTCAAAAATGGCGAGGTAATCGTCCTCGTCCAGGCGCCCGAGCAAACCTGAAATCTGGGACTTCACCGAACGCATGTGGCGAATCGCGTCGTGGGTTTCATCGACCTTGTCGCGGATGCTCTTCAGGAATTCAAATTGTGCAATACGGTCCTCACGTGAGCACTCGGCGCGCGGATCCATCAGCACCTCGAACGACGACACCAAGGTATCGCCGTCCACCGCCAACTCCACCGTGTAGTCGCCGGGAGGCGCGACCGGACCGTTCAACGTCCCCCACCACATGAGGAGCCCATCGAAATCATCCGCCTTCTCGTAACGCATGTCCCAATCGAATTGATTCAGCCCCGGGGCGGCGTCAAGGTCCTCGCCTGAATAAGCGCGAATCTCAGCGCCTTGGCTGTCGCGAAACGTGAGCGAGGCGTCCTCTGCCCCTTCCGGCAAATGGTAATTCACGCGCACGCCTGCCGGGTGGTTGGTGCCGGCGGTAGCGGATTCTGAACCGTTTCCTCCACCATAACCGACCGTCGGGTGCGGTTGGAAGAGGTGCGCTTTTTCGGCATCAAACGATGCTAAACCCTGCCACAGGACATCGAGGTCGTCCAGCAGCCAAAAGCTCCGGCCCTGGGTCGCCACAATCAGGTCGTTGTCTTTTAATGCGAGGTCGGTGATGGGCACCTCAGGTAAGTTCAACTGAAACGAACGCCAGTTCATACCATCGTCGGTGCTGATGTACAACCCAAACTCCGTTCCGGCGTACAGCATGCCCGGCGTCTGGATATCGGCCCGAATGACACGGGTAAAATGTCCCCGATCGATGCCCTTGGTGATGGTTCTCCACGTCGCACCGTAATCGGCCGTGTGGTACAAATAAGGTGCGTAGTCGCCTAATTTGTATCGGGTAGCGGCCACGTACAGGCCGCCATCGCGGTGCGGGTCAATTTCGATGCTGTTGACCAAGGCGTCGGCCGGCATGCCTTTCGGGGTGACGTTTTGCCAGGTGCCGCCCGCGTCGCGGGTCACGTGGATGAGGCCGTCGTCCGAACCTGCCCAAATCAAACCGGGTTCTCGCTGCGATTCCGCCGCGGCGAAAATGGTCGCGTAGTATTCGACTCCCGTGTTGTCTTTCGTGATTGGTCCGCCGGATGAGACCAGTTTCGCTTCCTCGCCCCGCGTGAGGTCAGGTGAGATGATGTCCCATGAGGCGCCGCCGTTGGTCGAGCGGTGCAGGAACTGAGAGCAGGTGTACAGTTGCTCTGGATTGTGAGGGGAGAAAAACACCGGGAAGTTCCATTGGAACCGGTAGCGCATGCCTTCGGCTCCACTGCCCATGGGGTTGTCCGGCCACACGTTGATGGCACGTGACATGTCCAAAGCGTGGTTATAGCGGGTGAGAAATCCACCGTAACTCCCACCGTAAACGATGTCATTGTCCGTTGGATCCGGGGCCAGATGCGCGCTCTCCCCTCCCGCTGTGCTCTCCCAATTGTCCTCTGAGATGAAGCTGCCGCGGGAACGGGAATCTATGCGAATGGCCGAGTTGTCCTGCTGCGCACCGTAAATGCGGTACGGGAAAGCGTCGTCCGTGGTGACGCGGTAGAATTGGGCCGTCGGTTGGTTCATGTACGTCGACCAAGATTGACCGGCGTCGTAACTCACTTGCGCACCGCCGTCATCGCCGATGATGAGCCGGCGCGCATCGTCGGGTGCTACCCATAAATCGTGGTGGTCGCCGTGGGGTGCATACCGCGCCTCGAAGGTGCGGCCGCCATCCGTAGACACATGGTAAGCCACGTTCATCACGTACACGCGATTGACGTCCTCGGTGTCCGCGTAGATTCGCGTGTAATACCAAGCCCGTTGGCGCAGGCTGCGGTCCGAGTTCAGCAATTCCCACGTCTCACCGGCATCGTCAGATCGGTACACGCCGCCGTTATCGTTTTCAATGATGGCCCAGACGCGATCGGGATCGACAGGCGAAACCGCGACCCCGATGATGCCGTGGGGACCTTCGGGCAGGCCCTCGTTTTCCATCAGCGAAGTCCAAGTCGCCCCACCGTCCGTGGATTTCCAAAGCTCCGAACCGGGACCGCCTGAAGAAAAATCATACGGTGTCCGGCGCACGTTCCAAGTGCTGGCGTACAAAACTTCGGGATTCAAGGGGTCAAACACGAGGTCCACTGCACCGGCCCGCTCGTTGGCGAAAAGCACGCGATTCCACGTGGCACCACCGTCTGTGGATTTATACACGCCGCGCTCTTCAGAATCCTTGAACAGGACACCGAGAACTGCCGCGTAAACGATGTCTGGATTGCGCGGGTGAATGCGCACACGAGGAATGTGGCGGGAATTACTT
>JBMSHA010000283.1:0-2823 GCA_049416245.1 Flavobacteriales bacterium
TTGGGAGGAGGAGGGTGTGTACGCCGGCGGTGGAGCAGCGCTCCATGGCGGCTTCGCGGTCGCCGTCGAAGGCGGGTTGGTAAAGGTGCGTATGGGTGTCGATGAAGGACATGTGGCAAAAGTAGCGCGCAGGGTGTCAAATCGTTTGTTGCTCGATCCATTGTCGAATGGATGATTCCTTGGAAATGTTGAGCTTTTTGCGAATGGCGCTCCTTGAGTTGTACACGTATCCTGTGCTGACTCTCAGTTGGTGGGAAATTTCTTTGCTTGAAAGGCCTTCTAATGACAACTTCAAGATGATATGTTCACTTTCGTTCAAGTCCTTTATTCCTTTGATGGTGTCGAGGCTTTCCTTTGTCGGAGACGTGGACATGTTATTTTGGAGGACTTCCACCTTTTGAAGGGACAACAGCGCTTCTGCAATTTGGTGCCCTTTTGTCAGTCCCATGTGGATTTTTCGGATGTCTTCTTTGGTGATATTAACCTTGGACGTGATAAGGTTTTGTTTTGAGTGCTGCGCTTTTATTAGAGCCGCACGAATCTCGTTTTTGGATTGCTGCTTGAAGTATTGCCTCATGAACGCATAACCGAGTAAAACTAGGACCATTGAGAATGTGGTCCATTGCCAACGGAGGGATGTCCGTTTCTGGCGGCCTAATTTTTCCTGCAGCCCCACAAATAAGGCTGATTCGCTAGCATCTTTTTCAGGAGAGGTAGCTATGTCCTTGATGCGTCCACGCTCTAACCGATTTGCGGTCACGAGGATGTCCCAATTTTGTTTACGAACTGAATCGCTTAGTTGAGGGGCAAGCAATGCAAACAACACGGATTCTTCATTCTCGAGCAGTTGACCGGAAACATCTGCTTCGCGGACCAATTGCTCCATGTAATCGAACGCATCGGTTGCAAGCCACGAACCAAGCGTATACTCGAAGATGGGCAATGGTAAGATGGAAAATGGCACGTACTTGAGACGCGTGGTCCACAGGGAATCGCAAGCTTGGAATTGCGCTGACAGAGACAGCGCTATGTATTCATTGCTCAGCTTCATCACTCTCCAATACTCAGATAGTTCGGATTCGTCGAGTGATCTGAGAAGATTCAAGGCTTCGGTGTAGCGCTTTTCGCTGATCAAGATAGCGGCTGCATTGATTACAATCTGGGTATTGTAAAGTCCATTTTGACGCGCTGGAGCCACCTTCCAGTGCTCCCCATTCAGCAAGGCGTTGAGTGAATCGATCGCTTCTGCCTGTCGGTTCGCCCCCTCGAGTGCAGCTGATAGGTTGAGTTGAATCATGACCGATCCTTGGTCTTCGATGCCGAGCGCCTCAAGCGCGCTGCGGTATTTGTCGACGGACAGGTCAAACTGTCCTGAATTGTACGCGATGCCGCCGAGTATGAAGTCGTACAGCCCATGGTGAGGGGTGCATGAGGATTGGTCATCCAGAATTCCCGTTATATGGATGGATTTTCCACCGTTCATGATTGCGTGGGCAATTTCGGCTTTTAGCACAGCGATTTCAAGACAGGTTTCGTCGCTTGGCGTGCCATTCAGATTGTTCAAGTACATCAGTCGCTCCGACAACGAATCCAGTTGTTTTTGAGGAACAGGGGGGGTGGATACGAGTTGTGCGAGTCGTTCTGCAATTCGCTCATCTGTGGTGTCAGATTTGGCGATTCCAACAAACAGCAGAAGGAGCGTGAATGTCATGATTGTGCAGCGCAAATGCGGCAGAAAACGGCATGATACTATCATGAACCGAAGATAAAGCGACCATACCAAAGGGTTAGGGTTAAGGTGATGCAAGGTGAGAATTCATTAGTTAAAGAATGAAACCATTTTTAGCAACTGAGCCGTAAACATCTGGTAAATTAGATAATTCGTCGAGCTAAACACCACGTTCAACGATTTATAAAACAATCATTATGGCATACATGAATGCATACCTCAAAGCGGTCCTAGTGCTGATTACAACCTTGGTTTTTGGTTCCCAAGTTGCACAAGCGCAACTTCATGACTCCGTTCCGTACCAAGGGGATACGCTATTGGTCAATCCGTTGCCCGGGAGCCTTTACGATACTGACCAAGCATACTTGGACTGCGATTGGAACACATTGATGTCCATGATTCGCGACCTTGAAGAGCGGATTGCTGGTGCGTTGGAAGTGGATACGGTCTATGACGTTTACGTCTCTGGGCAGGTTGTAGATAATCGGATTTACATGAATTACGATTGCGTGATCCTTCGGGATTCCGTGCTTTCATTGCAAATCCAACTGGACGAGGCCTTGCTCGGTCCACCTACGGTTTTGAGTCAACAGGTGATGAACATCGCACAACGTACGGCTTCAATCAAGGCTAAGGTTACGGATGACGGTGGAGCTGCCATGCGCATCTGGGGCGTGGTTTACGGCAAGCAAGATTGGTGGAATGACTCGCTTGGTTTCTTTGAAATAGACTCGCTTTTCCCGTCAAATGTGGACTACGCTACCATGTCGGATTCGTTGCTTGCGGACAGGTTGACAGCTCAGAAAACTGCTATGGATTCATGGACGCTGTCGTCGGATTTACCGATCCCAACGGCAATGGATACGTCCATTCTGAATGTGGATTCCATTTTCACCCGAAGCATCTCGGGACTCGAGCGCTACACGAATTATATCGCAGTTCCCGTTGCCGCCAACGATTCATTGATGATGGATTTTAACCCAGAGGGAGGTTCAATTTCAGTCGATGGCACAGAATTGAATGCCTACATCTTAGGCCTTTATGGCATGGGGGACACCCTCATGTTCCAGACATTGGCGGATACCGCCTCTGGA
>JBMSHA010000284.1:0-2785 GCA_049416245.1 Flavobacteriales bacterium
CCTGAATGGCGTTACCAAAGTCGTAACCCCCTACAGAACGCTGCTGGTTTCCACTGGAGTAGTCGGCATTGTCCATCGGCACACCGTCCACCACGAAAAGCGGCTGGTTGTCACCGGTAATGGAGCTTGCACCCCGAAGCAAAACCTTGGATGAGGATCCGATGGCGGTTCCAGACGTGACTTGCACGCCGGCGATCTTACCGGTCAGGGAGCGCACCACGTTTTCGGTCTTGGCGTCCGTAAATGCGTCGTTGCCGAGCTCCTGAACGGAATAGCCCAAGGCTTTCTTCTCACGGCTCACGCCAAGAGCGGTCACGACGACCTCGTCAAGTGCGACACCGCTCTCCATGGAGACGTCCATGGTGGCGCCGGTCACTTCCTTGCGGACCGTGTTATAGCCAACGAAGCTGAAGGTCAGGACATCGCCTGTCGCCGCACTGATGCGGTACACGCCGTCCATATCGGACATGACGCCCGTGTTCGATCCTTCAACAACGACCGCCACACCGGGCAGGCCTTCACCATTGGAGCCGTCGGTCACCTTTCCGGATACGCTCTGCGCCATTGCAGCAGACATACCCAAGGCGAACGAGGCCAACAGAAGCAGGAGTTGGTTCCTCATTTGATTGGATTTGATGTTGTTTGATGGTTTTTGGGAAATCTTCACCATTCGCAAATCACGGCAAAGTGTGTCAACCTAACACTGTAGGATATCACCGATAATTCCTTAACGCCCTGTTAATAAAGTTGGTCACGGGGCAAGAAACACCGTGAACAGGGTGCCTTTTCCAGGACTTGATTCACATTCCACCCTCATGCCGTGGCGGTCCGCTATGGCCTTTACGATCGCCAATCCGAGCCCCGAACCACTGCCCCTTGTTGTGAACCGGGGTTCAAAAATTCGCTGCATCACCTCCTCCGACATTCCGGGTCCGGTATCCTTGACTTCCACCCTGAGCGGGTTCTGCAAAACCGACATCCAAATCTGACCATCCCCCTTTCCAATGGCCTGTTGAGCATTGATAACCAGGTTCTGAAACAACCTTCCTACCTGATCTGCGTCACATTTCACTTGCACGTTGCCGCTCATCTCCAGAAACGGGCCCACCGTTTCAACGCCCAACAATTCCACCACACCTTCCAGGATCTCCCGGAGATGATGTGGCTTCATCTCGCCCATGGGCAGACGAGCCAACGTGCTGAACTCATCTGCAATGCGCGTCAACACGCCAATCTGTTCGAGCAGCACGGATGACAACGCAACCACACGACCGCTCAAGTCTTCCAACTCCACACCCTCAGCTATGGCACGTCGCTCCAACTGCTGGATTCCCAGTTTCATGGGCGTAAGGGGATTCTTGATTTCGTGGGCTACCTGCATGGCCATTTCACGCCAAGCGCTCTCCCTTTCCGATCGCGCCAAGGCCGCAGCCGACTTTCTGACATTCTCTGCCATCCGGTTGTATTGGTCCACCAATACCCGGATTTCGTCTCCCTTGGGGGCCGAATAGCGCAAAGCCTCAAAACCCTCATCACGCGAGACGTCCATCTTCTCCATCATAGCCCCCAAGCGCGATAGCGGGCCCGCGATCGACCTCGCCAACAAATACGCAAAACCCGCCGCAACGAAAAAGACAAGAACGAATACACCCCCAAGGTTTCCAATCCACTCCCGCCTCCCCATCGCGTCCAAGCTGCGGGACGCGTACCTCAAAGCCACCAATGCCACCGGACGCCCAGCGCCGTTCGTCTGATACCAATACGCCAAATACTCCCCATTGCCAATCGGCACCTCCAAACGGCCCGCTCCTTGGGCCATGGAAATCAACACCTCCGTATCTACATCCACCGAAAAGCCTTGCTCCGCAGGCGAATGAAAAGAAGACGTGACAAAAAGGCTACCATCCAATCGGTAAACCGCCAATGGCAAGCCGTGCACTTCCTCTATTTCAACGATTCGATCGGCAAATGCCCCAGGCATGACCGTCCAACTCAGCGATGTGGCCTCCACCGTGTCCCCTACCGCTCCCCGCAGCGCAAACCTCAAACTGCGCGCAACGGCATCCTCCTTCCTTGAGAGGCGCGCGGCATTGTAATCCTGATCCAGCCTCGCGAATCCAATGAACGTAGCGGCGCCTGTCAGGAGGAAGCCCAACAGCACCACGCCCAGCATGGCGAGGAAAAGACGTTGTCGTAAGGGAAGTCGAATCAAGCTTGTGGGATCATCCTTCGAGCGCTTCCGCGCCGCCCACAATCTCGAGAATTTCTGCGGTAATGGCCGCCTGACGAGCCTTGTTGTAGCTCAACTTCAAATCGCGCAGCAAATCACCCGCGTTCTCCGTGGCCTTGTGCATGGCCGTCATCCGGGCGCCATGCTCTGAAGCCTGGCTGTCGAGCAAAGCCTTGTAGAGTTGAATCTTCAGTGTATTCGGCACGATGTTGGACGCAATCTCCTCACGGCTCGGCTCAAAGATGTAGTCCACCTCCTTGCTGCCTCCGCCATCCGCATCCCCAGCTACCTGCTGAATCGGCAACATCTGCTCACAACGCACGTCTTGCACCGCTGCATTCACAAACCGGTTGTACAACAACTCAACACGATCGTATTCACCTGACCGGAATGCATCCATGATGACCTGTGCTACATCAGATGTATGCGCAAAATCCAGGTGATCAAAAATCTCATGGGGTGTGTCCCCCAATGTCAGTGTTGTGAAGTGGTCCGTGCGCCGGAACACATCACCGGCCTTCTTACCGAGGCACAACACGTGCACTTCCGACCCAT
>JBMSHA010000285.1:0-2781 GCA_049416245.1 Flavobacteriales bacterium
CGAAGCGGGAGCAATCCGATTTGGGTTGGGGGCCGTGCGCGGCATCGGCGAAGGCGCTGTAGCGGCCGTCATAGAGGGCCGAGGGGACGGCAACGGTGCGTACAAAAGCTTGTTCGATTTCGCTCGACGCGTCTCTCCAAAGGACGTGAATAAACGCGTTTTCGAGGCGCTTGCCTTGGGCGGGGGGTTTGATTCTTTTGAAGGCCTGCACCGGGCACAATTCTTTGCCGAAGATGAAAAGGGCCGCACCTTGATCGAACTCGCCGCGCGATATGGCGCGGGACACCAAGATGCCGAATCATCGGCCCAGGCTTCGTTGTTCGGTGGGATGGAAGAAATGGAGATGCCGGAACCGGCCATACCGGTTTGCGAACCGTGGGATCAAATGGACTTGCTGGCCCGGGAGCGCGACGTCATCGGTGTCTACATTTCCGGTCATCCGCTGGACAAATTCAAGTTCGAAATCAAACATCTCTGTACGCCGGCCGAAGGATTGGAAGTCTTAAACGAACCGTTGGCGTGGCGTGGTCGCGAGTTGCGCTTTGCCGGACGTGTGATCGAGGTTCAGCACCGCATTTCAAAGGCAGGCAAACCCTTTGGCAGTGTTACCGTTGAAGACTACCACGGCAGCCAGCGCTTCATGCTGTTCGGTGAGGATTACCTCAAGTTCAAGGACTACCTCGTGGACGGTTGGTTCGTCTTTGTGCGGGGTTCGGTGGAGCCACGACGTTTCCGTGACGATCCGAATGACGTTGAATTCAAAGTACGGCATATCGAATTGCTTGCAGATGTTCGTGAAAAGTGGGTATCGCGCTTGCGCTTGCAGCTGGACTTGCAGGCTTTGGATGACGATCGATTGAAGCGGATTGGTCAGATGATCGAAACGCACCAAGGATCGGTTGGCCTCACGGTGGAAGTACACGATCAAGGCATGGCGTTGGAAATGCCAAGTCGCAGCCACAAGGTGATGTTGAGCGATGGATTTGTGGAAGAGTTGGAGTCACTCATCGCGGCGGGAGGGGTCCAATACCGACTTGAGACTTCCAAGTAATTCCAACGTGTTCTCGCGCCAGCGAGAAACTTTTGCACGGATTTCTATAGGCCAGGTGGAAAAAAGGCATGTTAATCCTCGCCAAAATCTGCCGCGTGGATGCGAACCCCACCTAAATTTGGTTCTTTAATTCGCGCTCGACTTTGTTGAGTGCCTAACGACTGAAAAATGGCTGTAGAATTTACTGACCAAAACTTCGAAGACCTCGCGTTGAAAAGTGACAAGCCTGTAATCGTCGATTTCTGGGCGGAGTGGTGCGGACCTTGTCGCATGGTAGGTCCGGTTGTCGAAGAATTGGCAAACGATTATGATGGACGCGCTGTCATTGGAAAAGTCAACGTTGACCATTTCGGCGACATCAGCATGAAATACGGGGTACGCAACATTCCGACCATCCTCTTCTTGAAAAACGGCGAAGTCGTGGACAAGAGCGTCGGAGCGGTTCCCAAAAACGTATTGGTAGAAAAATTGGAAGCGCTGCTTTAATTCGCACAGCGCTTGCATTGATGCTTCACTGCATTCACAACAAAGGGTCCTCATCTCAGGGTGGGGATTTTTTGTGCTCGGAAGTTTCGTGGCGCTCCGCCGGACGTTCGTACCTTTAAGACCATGCCGATGAACGTCGATCCGTCTTTGTTGCAGCGCCTGGGCCGCCTGGAATTTTTGGCGCGCCAAGCTGTAGAAGGATTCATCACGGGGCTGCACAAGAGTCCATTTCACGGCTTCTCGGTGGAATTCGCCGAACATCGCCTTTACAATGCAGGCGAATCGACCCGCCACATCGATTGGAAACTATACGGCCGCACGGACAAACTCTTCGTGAAGCGCTATGAAGAAGAGACCAACTTGCGATGCCAGTTGGTGCTCGATTGCAGCGGTTCGATGTGGTATCCGTCCGAAGTGTCGCCCGACGGCCCGGAAATGAACAAGCTGAAATTCACGGTCCACAGCAGTGCAGCTCTTATCGAGCTGTTTCGTCGCCAACGCGATGCCGTGGGGCTGAGTCTGTTCTCGGAAACGTTAGAAAGCCACGTGCCGGCGAAATCGTCTGGCGCGCACATGCGGATGCTGTATCATGCGCTCGAAGGATTGTTGGATACAGTGGGAGACCAGCGAAAGGGGACGTCTACGGTCGAGGCGTTGCACCAGATTGCCGAGGCGAGTCCGCGCCGGTCCTTGGTGATCGTGTTCAGCGATTTGTTGGATCGGGGTGGAGATGTGGATGCTTTGATGGCTGCGCTCCAACACCTGCGCCACAACAAGCACGAAGTCGTGCTTTTTCACGTCCTCGACGGTGCGACGGAAATGGACTTTGATTTTCAGGATCGGCCGACTGTTTTTGAAGACTTGGAGACGGGAGAGGAGTTGCGCCTGCATCCTGCCGAGGTGCGCCAAGCTTACAGGGAGCGAATGGCAGCGCTGCGCAAGGATTTGGATGTGCGTTGTGCACAGTACCGCATCGATTGGGTGGATGTCGACATTGCTGCGGGGGTGTTTCCCGTGCTTTCGGCCTACCTTGTGAAGCGCGGAAAGATGCGTTCAACGAGGGCGTAGTGTGGCTGAGCTGGCGCTTTTCGTCCATTCTTTTTTCTTCGTGCGCTTGACTTTTACCTTGATTTTCAAGGAGTTCAAATGCCCGTTGGATTTTTCTTTTGCGGCGACCGCAACTTTTTTCTGAATGTGGCGTAGAAGTGTTGCAGAAGAAGGAATGAAATTCTTATCTTTGCGCA
>JBMSHA010000286.1:0-2764 GCA_049416245.1 Flavobacteriales bacterium
ATTCAAAGCTCCACTGGCCAAGCTCCATTATGCATTGTTTCCACTACGAGGATTGGAGAGGAATCGGATGATGTCGTGATCACGTTTTCCAGAAACATAACCAATGTGGCGCAAGGTTTTGTCCGCAATACGTGCGAGTCGTTCATCCACACTGTATTCGACGTACCCCGCATTTGCGAGGTTCATGAGTGCCACCCGTGCTTGGACCTCACTAAGCTTGATGTATTTCGCATAATCCAACGATGTGAACACCCGTAAACCCGTTGATTTCTGAAAACGATACAACTCAACCACAGGGTGGATGGGGTCAATGCCTTGCAATTGATCGAAGCTCGACTTCTCAAAATAATTAAGGCTTTTGAATTGCCCTGCTTTGGCATTATCAACAAGGGGATAACCGATTTCAATTTGGGGGTGTCCAATTTTCCACGAAAACCCTTCGACGTCCCACTCCAACGCATGGTAACCATCTTCAAAGGCTTGCTGCCCTATTCCCTCCATTTGTCGCGTAACAGAGATCATTTGATTGTGCACATCAAATCGCATCGCACATTCAGGATGCCAAACCGTGTCGCCTTGGTAATACAATTCAAAATCCGCACGGGGAACGGTCATACCGTGGTCGTTGAAAGAGACTTCGGATAATTCAAACTTCATGAATGTGGTGTCTTCCTGCATCAACTCCACCGTTGCCGGCTCATCCACGTTGCCAATACCACGGAGGGATGAACCGCGGATGTCCATGCCGCCACGATAGCGCAAGCACCCGTACAAGCTATCCAAAACAACGGTCGATTGGCTGCAGCGGACCATGGGGTAGCGTTTGTCAGCAGGTGCAGCCCCTGGTTCAAGTTTACCCGTCAACTTGCCCAAAAGTGGCCGTTGGGTCAAGGCGGAGTGAAACAAAACACTGTCCAATCGAAAGTCATCCTTCGAAAAATCCAAAGCAGTTGGAGGCAACGTCGCATACGTAGACAGCGGGTCATACACGGTGCCTAACCATGGGAAGCGTGAAGCAGAGATTTCACCCTCCGTATCGGACAGATCCCATTGGCCCGCAACACCCTCAAAACGCATCGTATCCCCTTTGAAGCCCAGGGCCAAACTGCTGGAATCAAACCGAATCAAATTACGAGAATCCATGGCTTCGAAGTACCACGGTTTTCCGCTCAACTGCCACGTATGGCGCGGTCCGCGTCCCACAATGCCATGTAGCATCAAGTCCTTTGAGAGCGCCAAGAAAGGTTGAAGCCGTTTGCGCAACTTCTTGTCTGACGCCATGCTGTGAATGACCCGGTGCCAATCGTTCCAACGCGTGGTATCGGCACGGACGATGGAATCCGCCGCGTGCAGGTAGTCCAGTAGCCCTCTGTTTGCTGTGATGCGCTGGGTTTTCAGCACATCAATGGTGGTTTGCATATCCGCCAAATGTTCCTCGGTAACACGCCCGGAACACACAAGTGGCCCGAAGGTCTTTTTGATCCACTTGGACTCTTCTACAGAGGTGTTTTTGACCTCATTGGCCAACGATTCCACCCAAGCCGTACACGCTTCATTTTGCGCAACTGCCTGAAGGTTCAACGCCATGAAGACTGCGCAAAAAAGCCAGGGATTCAAGCGGGAAAATCGAGGTACTTTCACTAGCATTGGAGCGTCGAAAATACAACGCGCCTTTACTGGGATTTATGCGCGTGAACCGGTCTTTACGAACAATGCACACGCCCAATCTTCACGGCTGGTCTCGCTGACCCACTTCAACCCCGCCGCTTCAGCAGCAACCCGTAAGGCTGGAACATCAGAGGTGAAAAATCCGCTGAAAGCAATGGTACCGCCTTCGACAAGGTGCCGCGCATACTCAGTCATTTCAGCCGTTAACACATTCAAGTTGATGTTCGCCAGAACCACGTCGTACGCACCCAATTGGTCCCCAAGGGCGGAAATCGTGCCGTGCAGCACGTGCACCTCCCCTCCCAAATTATTGCGCTCGCAATTGGCCAAGGTGTTTTCAAACGACCATTCGTCTAGGTCAAATGCGACAACGACTGCAGCACCGAGCTTTCGTGCTGCGATGGCCAATGCCCCGGTACCACATCCAATATCCAACACCGACTTACCCTTCAGATCAAGATCTAGGAGGCACCGCATCATTTGCCAGGTCGTTGGATGGTGCCCGGTTCCAAATGACATTTCAGGTTGAATAATGACATCCAATCCCGAAACCGGCTCCGGGTGAAACGGTGCCCTCATCATGATGCGTCCTTCCACGTCAATGGGCTCGTATTGCGACTCCCACTGGGCATTCCAGTTTTCAGATTCCACAAAAGCGGTTTCGGATTGGACCGTTGCCATCGACCGAAGCTCAGCCAGCACTTCGTGCATCCCCGGCTCGTTCCACTCCGATTCTCGGGCATAGGCCACGAGGCCCTTCTCCGTGTCTTCGAACATCGAGAAACCGCATCCATTCAAATATGCCACAGCCACTTCTCGAGCTGGCAATACAGGCTGAAGTGCAAGTTTAAGGCGCAAGAAGCGATCCGACTTCTCCATGCTGTTTAGTGCTTTTCTGCGGCGGCAACGATGGCAAGGAAGTCTGAAGCATTGAGCGAGGCACCACCAATCAATCCGCCATTGACATCCGGTTGAGCAAACAGTTCATCAGCATTGCTTGGCTTGCAGCTGCCGCCGTAGAGGATTCGGCAGTTTTGTGCGGTAAGCGAATCGAATCGACCAGTGAGCCAGGTCCGAATGAATGCATGCATTTCTT
>JBMSHA010000287.1:0-2761 GCA_049416245.1 Flavobacteriales bacterium
TTAAAAACCGAACCCACATATCCCCGCCCTCCAATAATCCCGATATTCATAGTTCCCACAGTTCGGAGTTACGACATGGTTACATTTATTGATACCAATTTGTCGGATTTACCGGTCTGGTATTTTCGGCAACCCTAGGATCCGCTGCCCAGGCCAGATATTGTTGCTGTGGAACCAGCCTTGGGGCATTTCCAAGGCATAGGTGATGGTTTGAAAGCGGCTTTTAACGGGTGTTTCATCAAGCGGCGTTAGGTCGTGAAGTTCCATGATGGTGCCATTCCTATCGATGTAGGCGATCGTCAGCGGCAGGGTTGTGTTTTTCATCCAGAACCCGACGGGGCCCGGCGAGGGCATGATGAAAAGCATGCCATGATCGCTGGGCAGGGATTTTCGAAACATCAGCCCATTTGAGCGTTCATGCTCCTCATCGGCAATTTCCGCACTCACTGTTTTGCCGCCAATGAGGAGCTTGGCGACAGGAAGGGGAGGCTGGGCTTCGTTCTGTGCAATGGCTCCATAGGCAAAAAAAATGAATGGCAAGGCAAAAACCAACAGTCGCTTGATCAAAGAAAATCGATTGAATCTGTTGACAGAATTTCTGGAATTTGCACACATACCGCCCTTCAAAAACATGTATCCATTGCAGCGCAATCAAGAAATCACCTACCCCACGATTTGTGTTTCCGGGATTACCCGCTGTGCAATGAAGCCGATGAATTAACCTGTAACGGATACCGAGGCACCGACCGATGGCAAATTTTTTCCCAAAGTGGACTAACTGGATTCCCCTGAAGCTGGTCATTTGCGCTGGCGCAATTGTCACTTTTTTGGTGGCGGGCATTTCCTATTACTTCACCCCAAAATACACACGGGTCGGCTACGAGCCTACACAACCAGTTCCATTCTCCCACGTCATCCACGTCCAGCAACTCGGGATGGATTGCCGTTATTGTCATAGCTTCGTTGAGGTGGCTTCGCACTCCAACATTCCCACCACCCAGACCTGCATGGCCTGCCACACGCAGATCAAGGCCGATAGTCCCAAGCTCGCGGCTGTTCGTGAAAGCTGGAAAACTGGGGAACCGGTTAACTGGGTTCGCATCCACAAACTCCCAGACTATACCTACTTCAACCACGCTGTTCACGTGAACCGCGGTGTCAGCTGCTACAGTTGCCACGGAGCAGTCAACGAGATGCAAGTCGTCTACCAGCACGAGCCGCAGAGCATGTCTTGGTGCCTCGACTGCCATCGTGCTCCTGAGAATCACCTCCGCCCACCCTCGGAGATTTACAATATGGCTTGGCATCCACCTGCTGAATCCAGTCAGCAGGAGATCGGCCTGAAATTCAAAGAGGAGTGGGAAGTCAACCCGCCTGTCACTTGCGGAGGTTGCCACCGATGAAGAAAAATTTCCACCACCCGGCCCCCGAGAAAAATCCGCGCATCTGGCGCAGCATGCGCGAACTCCAACACGATCCCGAGTTCGAGAAGCATCTTCATACTGAGTTCCCCCGAGGAGCGGAAGCCTACCAAGACAGCGGACTTTCCAAGCGTGATTTCATCAAACTCATGGGCGCATCCATCGCCCTTGCGGGAGTTGGTCTTTCCGGTTGCCGTCGGCCTGAGTCACACCTTGTTCCTTTCACAAAGGGTGTGGAATACTCGATTCCGGGCAAGTTTCTCTATTACGCCACCTCATTGTCCACCCGCTTTGGAGCGATCCCTCTGATTGCCACTACGTCGGATGGTCGCCCAACAAAGCTTGAAGGGAATCCGCTTCACCCGTTTTCGAATGGCGGCACCGACTCATTTGCCCAAGCTGAGACGCTTAATCTCTACGATCCCCATCGTTCGAAGGAAATCACCGAAAACGGTAAGTCCTCAACCACAGAGGCATTCGATGCCTTTGTGGCATCAGTCGCCAACGGTGACGGTAGCGGCGTTGCCATCCTGACAGAGCCATCCAGCTCTCCCACTAAGGCCCGCCTGCGTGCGGCGCTGCAGACCAAGTTTCCGAAGCTCGCTTGGGCGGAATACGATCCATTGGCACCTGTTGCAACGAATGTGGCCAACGACGCATCATTCGGGGCCGGCGTCCGCTTGGTTCCACAATTTTCCCGGGCCGATGTCATTCTTGCCATCGACAGCGATTTCTTGAATCCGATCGAAACGGGCGTCGGCTACGCCCAAGGGTTCGCCGCGCGCCGTAATCCCGATCAAAAGGGCGCTCCGATGAACCGCCTCTATGCGGTTGAGAACCACTACACGGTTACTGGCGGTATGGCTGATCACCGCCTGCGGTGTAAGGTTTCCGAGACAGGCGAATTCACTCGCCAACTTGCGCTGGCCCTTGCGTCATCCACCAACAATGCTGACTTGGCTGAAGTCGCCAATGCCTACCCGGCGTCTCCAAGCACGACCGATCCCGCTTGGATCAAAGAATGTGCTGCCGACCTGGCGGCGAATGCCGGCCGCTCGATTGTTCTGACCGGACCATTGACGCCCGCGCCTGTCCAAGTGCTGGTCAATGCGATCAACAAAACGCTTTTTGCCGTCAGCAATGATGAACTCCGGCCGGCGATGACAGGCATGTTGTGGGAATTCAATGCCGACAACCTCACCTTTGTATCGACGGATGCGCACAAACTGGTCCGATACGTCCGCAAGGACATCACGGGAGGGAACAGCAACAGCATCATCGTTCCCAAAAAGGCGCTCAACCTGCTCAAGGCCGCACTGCCGGATTCAGATACACCTGTA
>JBMSHA010000288.1:0-2755 GCA_049416245.1 Flavobacteriales bacterium
GTTGGTCCTGCTGCTGTTGATCCTGCTGCTGGTCCTGCTGGTCCTGCTGGTCTTGCTGTTGGTCTTGCTGCTGGTCTTGCTGCTGGTCCTGCTCGTTATTCAACATGCGAAGCGCGTAGGATAGGTTGTATCGAGCGGCTTCGTTGGTTGGGTTGGCGCGCAGGGCTGATTTGTAGGCCTCGATGGCATTTTCGAGGTCCTGTTCCATTAAAAGTGAGTTGCCAATGTTGTGCCAGGCATCGGAAGTCATTCCTGTATCCGAATTGTCCTTGATGGCGCGTTGGAATGCTTGACGTGCTTCTCCTGCCTTTTCTGCTGATTCGAGCAATGCGCGTCCGCGGTTGTACGCGGCAATTTGTCCCAATTCGGAATGAGACTCACCCAGCGCAAAAAGGCTGTCCGATCCCGTGGTCCCTTGTTCAAAACGCTGAATGCCCTCGATGATGGAGGCTTTAGCGTCGTAATCTCTCTGTTGACCAAGACTCATTCCCGCAATCGCCAAAAACACGAAAGCGAAGATGCCCGCAAGGAGGGTGTTTTGCTGAATCATGAATGTGTGTTTGAATTGGCACGTGGAATCCAATGAAGCGCACTTTCGCAAAGCAAAAGGAATATCGCGCTTAAAAAGAAGTAATGAAACTGGTGTGAAAATTCTGTGTAAGAAACGGTTGACATTTCTGTTTGTTCCATTCCATTCATGGCGCCGACGACCGGATTGATGTTGACGAAACCCACGCCAGCCTGCACGTAAGTGCCATTTCCGGCATTGGCTACTTCAATCAGTGTTGCTTCGTCCAGGGCTGTGACAATGGGGTTTCCTTCGCTGTCGCTCTTGAAGCCGCGAGGTCGGCCCATGCGGTCGTAAAGTGGAATGGGTGCGCCCGTCGGTGAACCCATGCCGATGGTGTGCACTTCAATGCCTTGGTTGGCAGCGTCCTCGGCCATGCTCACCGCGTCATCTTCGTGATTTTCGCCGTCGGTGAGGACAATGATCATTTTGGCGGCTACAGACTCGGGGTCGAATCCATTCGCACAGACTTCGATGGCGCGCCCAACGGCTGTGCCCTGGACCGGAACCAAATCCGTGGTGATGCCGTCCAAAAACAATTTTATAGCGCCGTAATCTGTGGTGATGGGGCATTGAACAAATGCATCACCTGCAAAAATGACAAGGCCGGCACGATCCCCATCCAATTCATTGATGATGCGCTGAACACTTTGCTTTGCCAATGCCAGTCGACTGACGCCCGTATCCTCCGCTTCCATACTGGTCGACACGTCGATCGCGATCATTACATCCACCCCTTCACTTTTGACTTCTTTTAATTTGGCGCCAATCTTCAGGTCCAAGACGCCAATCAGCGCGGCAGCCATGGCGGTTCTCCAAAAAAAGAATCGCCAACCGTGTAAATGCGGTCGCCAATGCGGCAAGATTTTCGGCCAGAGACTTTCATCGGCAAGCGTTTTTGCCCACACCTGTTTCATCCTCAATCCCCAGATGAACACGCCCAGCGTCAAAGGCAGAATAAGCAGCACCGGCCACCATGTCATCCGCTCAAGCTGCACATTTGGGGCGATGCGCTTAATGCTATACCAAAGAATGATAAGACCCACCCAAAAAGCCAACTCCGTCAATACGAGCGACACGCCGTTCGCAAACACCCGAAATTTGGGTGAGCGATGGGGTGGTGTATGGGATTGCTTTTCCATGGTGATGGGCTCAGAGCAGGGTTCGGATGAAAAAATGGTTCAGGATGAATTCAATCAATAAAGCCAATGCAGCCGCGAGGCCAAAAGGCAAAAATTCTTCTGTTTTCTGGTTGTATCGAAGCACATTGAAGCGCGTTTTTTCAAGTTGGTCGATTTCGCGGTAAATACCGGCTAGCTTTTCTTCGTTCGTGGCACGGAAATAGCGCCCGCCCGTCATCTTGGCGATGTTGCGCAAGATGTCTTCATCAATTTCAACTTCAATCCAGTCGTATTGATAGGTGTTGCCGACCTTTCGCACGGGACTTCGTGCCTTGCCGATGCTTCCTACGCCGATGGTGTAAACGCGTATGTTGTTGAGTTTGGCCAATTGCGCGGCATCCATCGGTTCGATTTTGCCTGAATTGTTTACTCCATCCGTGAGCAGGATGACCACCTTGCTTTCGGCTTCCGAAGATTTCAGGCGATTTACAGCGGTGGCCAATCCCATGCCAATCGCCGTTCCTCCTTCAAGCAAGCCCGTTTGGAGTTGTTCGATTCCGTTCAGTACCACACGTTGATCGGTGGTTAAGGGGATCTGCGTAAACGCCTCACCTTCGTATGCGACCACACCGATCCGATCAGTCGGACGCTCTTCCACGAATTGCATGGCCACTTTTTTGGACGCTTCGAGTCGGTCGGGTTCAAAATCTTTGCTGAGCATGGAAGCTGATAAATCCATACTGAGGACAATATCGATGCCTTCTCGTGTGAGGTCCTCCACCGACGAAGACGATTGGGGTTGCGCGCTTGCCAATGCCAAAAGCCCTAACGCAAGTGTACGCAGTGCGAAAGGAATTTCTGGAATGCTTTGGAACCCCATGGTTTTCCATGTGAGCCGGCTTTCTGCAGATTCCCAGCTCCACACCAAGCCTGTAAAGCCTGCATTGGACTGCAAGTACATGCGGTATGCAGCATGTAACAAAGCCGCCGAGCCCAGCCAAAGCCACGTGGGGTTCGCAAATTCAAAGTGTTGCCCAGCATAGGTCCACGCGGCGCCTAACGCCAT
>JBMSHA010000289.1:0-2748 GCA_049416245.1 Flavobacteriales bacterium
ACCCAATTGGGATGAGCGATGCTTTTTCATGCATGCTCGCCAACTCCTGGAACACAGACAAGGTCTCTTCCCAAGTTGGCGTCGTGTTATTGAAGGGTTCAGCGCCAGGATCATTTGATCCGTTTTGGCCCATAACGCAGGACAACATGCCGATCAAAGCTACCCCTACAAGTAGCAGTTTCACCCCGTTTTGTTTGTAGTCCAGGTACATGAACGTATTTTTTATTCTCTGCAAAAGTCGGAACTTTGTCCGGATGATTCGTTTTACACCTAATTCCAACGCCGTCCCTGAGCAAGGGAAAATCCTATTGGCCGAGCCCTTTATGAACGACGTTCATTTTGGAAGGAAAGCGATTCTGTTGTGTGAGCACAATGAAGAGGGTTCATTTGGATTCGTCCTGAACAATTACATTGAAGTCAGTTTGAATGAATTGTTGGATGATTTGCCTCAAGTGGACTTTCGGTTGGGACTAGGGGGCCCGGTAAAGAACTCGAATTTGTATTATTTACATACCATAGATCATGCTCCCGATTCCATCCAAATTATGGAGGGGTTGTACATGGGGGGCGATTTTGATTGGGTTAAGGACGTTTTGAATTCTAAGGAGTTCACCGCGAATTCATTGCGATTTTTCATTGGATATTCGGGTTGGACTCCAGGGCAATTGGAGGATGAAATAAAGAGCAGGTCGTGGTTTGTCACTGAAGCTTCTGTTGAAACCATTATGGACACCAAAGAAGACGAAGCGGAGTTGTGGAAATCTCTGGTAGCTGCGATGGGCCCAGAATTCGATCACATTGTCAACGCGCCGAACGACCCCTCCTTGAATTGAGGTTCACGAAATTCGTATCGACACGCGATATCCACTGTGCCTTCTGACATTGATCACCTCTCCAGATTCAAAAAGTAAATATTGCCCCTTGATTCCAACCAGCAAGCCTTCAATTTTAGATTGCTTGTCTAACGTTCGAGATTGGATTTTTTCGGGATACTGCTTCACGGGATAGCGAAAACGGGTCACCACCGATTCGTCGTCAAAAAATGACTCATAAGCACTGCCCAATTCGTCGTAGCACGCTTCCTGCAAATCCATCAACCCTTCTGAATCGAAGGTGACGTCAGTCAACATTTTCCGGTAATTGGTCTTGTCTGCAACGATGCTCTTCAGGGCCACTTCGATTTCACCCGCAAGTTGGCGATACGGCACCTTGGCTATCACCAAAGCGCCGACAGCCCCTTGATCATGCCAACGATACGGCGCATTCGTCGTTCGCGTCACGCCCACTTTGAATCCGCCCGTTTGACTCAAGTAAACAAAATGTGGTTGGTTGTGATGCTTTTGCTCCCAATCGTAATCCCTCAATGCCACGCCTTCGTGAATCCGACTCAGTTCGGGGCGTAAAACACTCTCAACTGACCCAGGGTCTTCAAGCCAAGCGGAATAACTCAGACCCTCACCAAAGGTTTTATTGATCTTTTGACCGGTCTTTCGACAATGGATTTCATCCAAAAACTCTATAGTAACGTGTTGTCCGACCCACTCATTTAGCTTGACTGAATCCAGCGTTCGAATCACATCTGCTCCCACCAAATGATACCCCACTTCCCCCTTTGAATCTGGGGCTTGATCCGTGGTCAGCTTGCGAAGATTTCCAATCCATTTCATGGACGAAAATTACATCTGGCAGTTTTGAGAATAAAAAGTCAAGAAAATTCCGTAAATTGCAAGTACGATAAACACACGACACATGAAGCAATTTTTACTTTTTTCCTGTCTTTTGATCAGTTCATTAGCGATGTCTCAAGCGCTCTATGAAGAAGGATTTGAGGACTTTACAGCTGGCGACTATGTATCTGATAGCCCCGTATGGATTACTTGGACAAATGGCCAAGAAGGCACAAATGGTGATGCGCAAATCTCAGATGAACAAGCCCATACCGGAGCCAATTCATTGCATATTTACGCCGGCTCTGCTGCTGGCGGCCCCATGGATGTTGTGCTTTTAGCTGGGCTTGAGGAAGGTGTTTATGATGCATCGATGTGGATGTATGTGCCAGATGGTTCATCGGCTTATTTTAATGTTCAAGAGGACATGTCTCCTGGTGTTGGATGGGCATTTGAAGCAACGTTTGCTTTCACCGGTGATATGCAAGTGGTCATGGATGGTGCCACAGTTGGAACAGGAAGCTTCCCGCTTGACACATGGTTCCAGGTTTCGCACATGCTCGACCTTGATAATGATGTGATTACGATGACCATAGATGGCACTGAGGTCGGTACATGGACTTTTGATTCTTCCTTTGGCGGAGTCAACTTCTATGGGATGGGTGATGGCACCACAGTCGGTAATTACTTTGTTGATGACATCGCTGTAACCGCGCCTACACAAATTGAAGAGCCCTTGAATGAATTGGCTTTCACTTTCGGACCCAACCCTGCTGTGAATTTCATTAATTTGAAAGGGCAGCCTGATCAAGCTTGGGTTCGCATTCATGCGTTGAACGGTCAATTGGTTCACGAAGAACTCGTGACCAACATGAGCCGAGGCCAAGTCATTGAATTCAACTTGAATGAAGGCATTTACTTTCTAGAAGTCAATGCAGGCAATCAACGTTCAACCCAACGTTTGGTGGTAAACCATTGATAAAATTTTCACTTGAAGGAAAGGGCTCGCTGAAAGGCGGGCCCTTTTTGATGGAACAAATTTCTCATGTGGTACAATTATTGTCAAACGGGTGTTAGAAAC
>JBMSHA010000290.1:0-2747 GCA_049416245.1 Flavobacteriales bacterium
GATGTGGTCAACGTCATCTGTACGGTGGTCTTCACGGTGGAGTTGGCGCTTCGGGTTTGGACAGCCGATTGCCTCGACGAGGAGTATGTCGGGTTTTGGGGGCGCCTTCGCTTTTTGAAATCTCCTTACACGGTGATTGACATCGTCGCCATTCTGCCTGCTGCGGCCTCGTTGGTTATGCCGGGTACATCGTGGGCTTCGCTGAAAGTGTTCCGGATTTTACGCCTGCTTAAGTTGGCGCGATTTCTCCGGTCATTCAACTTCATCATTGAAGCCACGCGAAAAAAGAAAGCGGAACTGTCGATTTCCATGCAGATTTTGCTGCTGTTGACCTTCATATTGTCCGTACTGCTGCATCGGGTAGAAAATGTGGCTCAACCGGATGAATTTGCTTCGATATGGCACGCGATGTTATGGGCGACGTCTCAATACATCGGGGACTTTGGGGGTTATGCGGATTTTCGGCCCATCACCGCTGCGGGCAAGATCCTGGCGACGTGTGTTGGCGTGCTTTCTATTGCGATTTTTGCCGTTCCATCGGGCATCATCGCGTCAGGGTTTGTCGAAGAGATGGAGGATGAGAAGAAGGCGAAAGAGCTCGAAGGAAATGCAGGATTGATTGTGTCGAGTTTCGCCCCAAAGCGGGTGGCGCCCATGGGATTGGATTTGCCGGTCCGCAAGCGAACCCTGCCATTTCTTCAAGCCAAATTGGAGCTCACTGCCGACGAAATTATTTTGGCCATTCGCTCTAGCGAACAACTGCGTCTCAAGTGGGAAAAATCCTCCCCGGAATTGAAGGTGTCCGACCTCATTGTGGTGGAGTGCTTTGAAAAGAATCGTACATACGGATTTGAACGACCGGCCCAATCACCCTCGAAATTGCACATTGTCAACCCGCAGGGACGGGCCGAAAGAGGTGCTTCCCATTTTTGTTTGGCCTTGGGAGCGACAGGTCATCACGTGGTGAGTAATGAGGTGCTAGCGGGTGCGGAAATTTTGCCGCAATACAAATACAATTTGACAAGGAATTCTGAATATGCGGAACACCGCCATGCTGCCATGCCGAGCGTTTCGGATTTCATGGATGACGTGGTCCAAGCGTGCGGTCCCGATGATTGGATTTTGGTCTTGCGCTCATCGGCCTCCCATCGAATAGGGAAACTACACTTTACATTCGGAGGCGAAAAAGGGGATACAGAAATCAGTCAAGTCCAATCTCCGACCGTACATCAAGCAGAACTCGCGAAGCTCGCCCAATTCATCGATGAGGTGCGCGAAGCCATGACACCGCTCGGCTACCCGATTTGCACGCACGACGATTTTCCTTCCACCAGCCCCAATTTGCTCCACAACTACCTGCATCACCTGACAGGAGCCAACGTGATTTCCATGTTTGTTTCGGTTGAGTTGTTAGCGGCTACAGATAGAGATTATTATGAGCTTCTCGCGGCGCTTCATCCGTGTCTGAGGATTTTGTCGGATTGAATCCGCTGCTGATTCTCTTCCAAGCAATTGGTGTTATATTACGGACGAATTTTTCCAAGTCGATGCAGAAAGTCAATCGGGCTATAACCTTATTCGTGCTCATATGTGCTTCAATGGGGTCCTTGTTCGCACAAGGCGTCCATTCCAAACAGATTTACTTGTGGGACGTGACGTTGTCCATGCGCGACAATGGAATATGGGAGCAAGTCAAGGACCAAATGATCACCTCATTGCGGGAGGTGCGAGATAAGGATACAGAGGTCATTGTGATTCCATTCCAAGACGACACCTATCCTGAGCAAAGGGTTCAAGTTGGAGATGCGTCGGCTCTTGAAGCGCTTTGCCAGTGGATTGATGAATACCAAATCCCGATGCCCAAAGGCGGTCACGGCACGAACATCTGCAGGGCACTTTCGAGAGCAGAGGACTTCATTTTCAAGGAAGACATTGATTGCGTGTTTCTTCTAACTGATGGTACCCATGAACCGAAAAATCCTGCAATGGCGGAGAAGTTTCCTGTCGGGTGCCTCACCGAATACCTCGAAAATCGCTGGTGTGCCTTTGCCACGGAATTGGATGCCTACCTGATTTATTACCACCTCCTCGGGAATTCAGATTTGCAAATCGAGGAGGTAACCGAGGCCACCTGCCGTGCGTTGAGCATTCAGCCGGGCGACGGAACGCCGGATCGATTGCATTACATCACCCCACAAGTGCAGAAGATTGTCAAAGATAAAAGTTGGCTCGCTCAGCGAAATTTGGACATTCCAATGACGACTTCACTGCCAAAAGATTTCCAGGCTTTGTGTGAGATGGATGCAGAATTGGTTTCGGCGGATGGCACTTCGAGTTCACCACTCAATGCTGATTATCAAGGGGCGAACTTGGCGTGTGAATTGTCCGAAGCCAACATCGCTTGGCTCAATCAAAAATGCCCGCCGAAGGTGGAGGAAGAAAGCTATCCATTATCGATTCGATTGACCTTGCGCGCTCCGGACGATTTGCTGGTCGCGCTCACTGCCGAAAGTTTACCTGTCGAATTTCATCACTACGAACAGCGTTGGTTTGATGTCAAAGTGATTCCAAAAGAAGCGCCATGAACTCGATGAAGCCAACTTTGATTGTGAGCATGATGCTCTGGAGCATCGCGGGCGGTGCGGCCGAGGACTCCTGGAAATGCCAGTGGTTTGGCTGGGGATGTGATGAGGGCGCCCAGAACCAGACCTTGATTGATTTCGGCAGGCAACGCACCGTCGAGTCGT
>JBMSHA010000291.1:0-2722 GCA_049416245.1 Flavobacteriales bacterium
ATCACCACCAATGCCTTGGAGGGATTGAAAGTCGTCGATATCATTGAGCGCATGTATGCCGCGGGCAAGCGACCGATCAAACAACGCTAAGCGTTCGGATGAGGATTGCCAACGTCGTACTCAATGATTTCACCCGGGACAATCGGGTTCTGAAAATTGCGACCCTATTGCAAAAAGCGGGAGCGGAAGTGACTGTGGTTGCGCTTCACAAAATTGGATTGCCCAAATCCGAGGAGCATGCGGCCGGCTTCAAGGTGCACCGGATTCCAATTCTGTCTCCAAAGAGGAGTGTGTTTGCTTTGTTGAAGTGGGGTGAATTAACCCTTCGCATCGCATGGCGGTACCGGCGATATGATGTGTGGCATTGCAATGACGCCGAAGCATTCGCTATTGGCGTTTTGGCGAAATGGTGGCGTCCGGAACTGCGTTTGATCTACGATTGTCACGAGTTTGAAGCAGAGCGCAATGGCAAACCCCAGTGGTATCTGAATGCGGTCCGTGGTCTTGAGAATCGATACATCAAAAAAGCTGATGAAGTCATTGTCGTGAGTCCTTCTATCGAAGCGGCTTACCGTGATCGCTACGCAACGAAAGGCTTGCGCAATTTGACGCTGATTCGAAATGTGCCGAATGTGCGCACGGCTCATTCCGAGAGTCGACCGTTGCGTGACGCGCTCGGATTGGGACCGGATGATTTTGTCGCGCTGTATCAAGGGGCGCTGACGATAAACCGTGGGGTCGAGACTTTGTTGGCCATGGCCGCGAAACTCGAAGGGACGAAGATTCAACTCGTTTTCATGGGTTACGGTCTGCTGGAGCCCATGGTGAGGGAAGCCGTTTCAGCTCATGAAAACGTCCATTTCCAGCCGGCTGTGCCCTATGAACAGGTGTTGGCTTACACAGCAGATGCCGATGTAGGCTTGGTGTCGGTGAAACCCACTTGTTTGAGCTACCTCTACTGTCTTCCCAATAAACTTTTTGAGTCCATCCAAGCGGGCATTCCGATTTTGGTCAACGACCTCCCCGATTGTGTCAGCTTGGTAGAGGAGTACGGAATTGGCGAAAAAGTGGGGGAGGACTCACCCGATGGCTGGATGCGAGCCCTTACAGCAGCAGCAAAAAAAGAGCCTGCTTGGAAAGAGCAGGCTCGAGCAGGGCTTGAAGCCGCGCAAAAAGAATTGAGGTGGGAGCAAGAATCCCTGAGGCTACTGGAAGTTTATCAGCGCGTCGGCTTACCCTCCAATTGATCGCTTTACCGCTTGGACTTCGCGGTCCGACTCAAACACGGAGTTCGTTGCTTCCAGCCACTTCCGCGCATCCGAACGATTTCCTTCGCCTGCGAGCATTTCTGCAGTGTAAATGACAGCATACTTGAGCAGATCTGTTTGAACTTCTTCCAAGCCTTTGCCTCCGTACTCGGCGAGTAATTTCTCAGCGGTATTCCAAGATTCTTGAGCATCGCGAACAGCCTTTGCTTTCCACAGCACAGACCCGTACATCAGCCAAGCTCCCGGGTCTTCCTCATCCAATGTCCACAGATATTTGTAGTACCCTTTGGCCTTGGTGTACTTTTCTTCATCGACATAAATCTCCGCCTCATTCATGGTGGCGCGGCGCAGGTCGTTGAAGAAGTCTGTGTATTCGTCGATGTACTCTTTGTCCTTATCCTTTTTGACAAACTTGGAAGCATATTTCAAAGCATCTTTCAGCGCTTTGTCATATTTCTCAAGCAATTCCATGTCGCTGGATTCGCTGATTTTGAAAAATGCCATGGACATGAACACGTATGGCACCGGTTCTTTGCTTGTTTCTTCATCCTCCGTGTAGCGAATGGCCTTGTACAAGACCTTTTCATACTTGCCGTCGACCATCCACATCAAGAGCTCATCAAAATCTTCTTGAGGAATCAAGGGAGCCTCATCTTCATCGCCATATCGCTGGCCAAATGAAGTGAACGGTTGAATCAACATTAAACCAACCAAGAGCGTAAATTGTAAAACTTTCATGCAGGGATTATTCCAAATAACATGCCGAAGATAATGAGGAGAAACGGCAAGACAAGATGGCGATGCAAGATTCTGTGAACGATTGGTTTAAAGTGCAAGGCTGGCGTCCGCATGAATTTCAAACGAAATCTTGGGAGGCGTATGGGAATGGAGAAGAAGTTTTGATTCAAGCTCCCACCGGTTCGGGCAAAACATATGCGGGCATGGGCGGGTTGGTTCAGGAGGCGCTTGATCGCCAAAAAGAAGGAAAAAAGGCGCGAGGGGTTCAATTGATTTGGATTGCGCCGATTCGAGCGCTCACGAAAGAAATTCAGGGAAGCGCGGAACGATTGCTCACCGGTGTGGGCTTGGAATGGAGGGTCGGAATTCGCACAGGAGATACCTCAAGTGCTGAGAAAAGCAAGCAACGCAATCAACTGCCGGAAGTGTTGATTACCACGCCTGAGTCCCTTCACGTGTTGCTTGCCATGAAGGGGGCAGGGGATCGTTTGAAGTCTCTCAAATTGCTCGTCGTGGACGAATGGCATGAGTTGATGGGGACCAAACGTGGAACACAAGTTGAATTGGCTTCCGCATGGCTGCGTCAAAGTGCGGAATCCTATCGCTGTTGGGGTATTTCCGCGACCATTGGAAATTTGGAGGAAGCGCTGAAGGTGCTGCTTGGTCCTGGCCGAAATGGCCGACGCTCACAACGTGAAGAAGATATCGGATTTCGC
>JBMSHA010000292.1:0-2716 GCA_049416245.1 Flavobacteriales bacterium
CTTTGAGTCATAGTTCTTTCCGAGTTGCGCAGATGCGTAATCATACATCATTTTCATTTGACGTTTATCCAATCCCCAGATATAACGAACAACCGTATACTTAGAGTCAACACCGAGACTGATAAATTCATCGATTGGTGTCATCTTAACAGGTTGGACTGCTTCCATTACATAGGTCTTCCCATCTTTATTGTAAATAATACCTACGTGACTGTATTTAGAACCAGTGACGTCTTGAATCATTTTACTTTGATTAGACTTTGAGGTGTGGAGGATAATGTCCCCATCTCTAAAACCTTCATTGCGGTTACAACCGAACAATGAAACTGAGAGGACTACTACGAGGAGTGAGGTAATTAATTTGTTCATAGAATCGCGTTTAAGCCAGAGATTCGTCAGACCGAATTTCCGATTTGCTCTCTTCATCAATACATCCATAATTGAGGCAAAACTTCAGGAAACCTTCAGGCACGAAAAAGGAAGAATTGAATCAATTGATGAAATAACTGAAATCCTCACCAATGCTAAATTTCCCCTTTCCATCAGCATTTTCTACAATAAAAGTTGGGTCTCCATTTTGAGCGATGTAGAACAATGAAGTTTTCTTTGAAACAGGGTTGTATAGGTGCAGATAATTGTGCCTGGATGCCAACACATCGATGTGCTCAAGTGTATATTCCGCCCCTGTCACGAGCTGGCCGTAGTCGCATATGAATGTTTCTATAGTGGAGTTATCTGTATCAATGACGTATCGAACGTGGTAGCCATCTCCAGATCCTGTGTAGGTTATGGAATTTTGCCATTGATCGTTCATTACAATGACTTCGCCAGGGGTTTCATTGGTATAACTGTTGTGTGCGAAAAAGTCAAATGTGAATACCTGGCCAAAGGCAATGGAATGAATGCCCGCCAATAGGATCGCCAAAGGTAGAACGCGAATTTTCATGTCGTTGGAGTAGAAGGTTCACTTTGAGAACGATTACTTTCCGTGGATCATTTGCGCAGGAACTCACAAAATGTGAAAAGTCTGTTCCAAATCTTCAAATTGGACAGCTCTGCTTACCCTCTGCAATTCATTCCAAACGATCACTACACTTACAGCCGTTCGCTCTTGGGTTTGATCGGAATCGTCAGGCTGTAGAAGGGCAGCACAATGCCTTCATCTGCAATTGCAATGAGTGCGTAGTCCCATGTGAAGCCGCGACGCATGGCAAATCGCCGAACTCCGAGGGAAAAGATATTGGTGGTGTAATAGGCCGTGTTGTTCCAATTCGAGGTCGCAATGAGATAGTTCTCCGAAATGAACCACGTCTGCTCATTGAGAGGAAGCAGGAAGGAGATGTTTGCAATGTTTGCCCCTTGGAAATCGGTGCCGGCGGTGAACGTGACGTTGGAATTTTCACTGCCGAAGGTCAGGTTGGCGAACCCGAGGCCAACCGGGTCATCCCAAAAAGGGAAAAGCACCAATCCTCCCATCGAAAACCGCACTTTTTCACTCAACTCGAATCCGGCCTTGGCGGTAAAGCCTATGGCGACAGGTGCCAAAATGTTGGTTCCAACGGTGAGCCCGGGCGACAGTCCTACACTCGCTTGATTGTAGAGCCCGTAACTGTTTTGGTAGTACGCTTCGTCCTGATCTAATTGAAACGCCGATGGTGCAAAGAAGTATCGGGTGGCGTTGGGGTCGGGCTCGTAATTTGATCGAGGCCATAGCAAAGGAGCCTCCAGGTTGATTTGCTTCGAGCGTTCTTCATCTTGGATGGCTTGACGCTCTGATGCCGTAAGCGGTCCTTGGGTGAAGTACTTGATATCCAACTTTTGGACAGTGACCTCGCCGAGCACGGGGGTTTCCAGGACGATTGTGGCGTCTGTTTTGTTGACCACGGAGCCATAAAACCAATTGCCGTTGGTCAGCTGGATAAAAAGCCATTCTCTTTCATCCAGCACAAGGCTATCCGGGGGATTGACTTGCCCCAAGGTTGAATTCCACACTCCCATCATTGCTGTAAACGCGATCCAGACGAACAGTTTTCTCATTTTCAAAAGGTACGTCTTTTGGTTGAGGTCATCGCTTGATGCTGTATGGATACGTTCTTTAATCCAAGTCAAGCACCTGACGCTCAAGGGTCAGCGTAACCAACCCGTCACAGACCAACGATCGGCCAAAGCGGGCAATACCGCATGTTCCACGAGCGGACTTGGAAACATGACAGTGCGTCCGTAAATCGGCGCGATGGTTTCGCGCTGCTCACCTGATGCATCATAGATGACCAGCTCACCACCTCGTGAGGGCTCCCAGTCGCGATTGAGGTAAGTGACAACGGAGAATTTGCGGGCATTTTTATGCTGAAAATCATCTACGTGGCGCTCGTAATGCGCGCCCGGCGGGTAAATTGCGTACATGAACTCTTTCCGCCGAATGCCTGTGAAGCACGTTCGATTCAGGTAATCGGTGAGTGCATCGATTTCAGCGAAAAATGCCTGTTCGGCGGGGTGTTCGGGTGCATCAGGCCACCAACGAATGAAATCGGATCGGATTTCGGTGTGGACTTCGGATTGGCCTGCGGCGCCCACCGCAGCGGGGCGCAAAGCATCCTCTGCAATGAGCTCGGCCAGGCGTTCGTATAGGTTAAGTAGAATTTGGTCTGGGAAGAGGCCGTCTATAACGGCCAGGTCTTGCTCCAAAATCTGCTGCACAACGCGTTCAAAACGCTGC
>JBMSHA010000293.1:0-2710 GCA_049416245.1 Flavobacteriales bacterium
TCCGCAAGCATTCCGAATTGCCCCACCCCTGACCATCACGGAGAAAGAATTGAACTTTGGCCTTGAGGTATTAGCCTCTGTATTGGATAATGAAATCTGACATCGCCGCAACGCTCCGTTTGGCTTCGGGTAACAGATCTGGAAACAGTTGCCAACCGTGAAGAGCGCGTTCTTCTGTACGCACCGTAACGGTCGGCTTTGCATTCGCATAAGTATTGCGAAAAGCAGTGATTTCAGGCCACAGGTATTCCGCCTTTGACGCTTCCAAATACACGGGAGGCATTTCATCCGAAACGCGCGCCAACGGATTCGCTCTTGGGTGCTCGGGTGATGTTCCTTGTAGATAATACGTCGCGTATTCCAACATATCCAACCGATCGAATGGACTTTGATCTGTCATTCCAACTTGGTTGCTGGATGAGTTTGGATTGAGATCAAGCCATGGGGAAAGAAGGATCATCCCGGCCAGAGGCTTCGTCTTCAATTCGAGAGCATCTAAGACAGCCGACATGGCCAAATTTCCACCGGCCGAGTCTCCGGCAACAAAAACAGGACGGTGGCTTAATTGCTGCAATTCCAGCAAAGCGGCCAAGACATCGTCAAGTGGAGCCGGAAACGGATATTCGGGCGCCAATCGATAATCGGGAATCCACACATCGACAGCAGCTTGGCGCACCAGCGCCGAAGCCAATGCCCGATGCGTACGCGACGATCCAAACGAAAACCCCCCTCCATGAATCAGCAGCACATGACCATTTTGAGGCTCCAATGCATGCCCAGAAGCGAAGCGCTTGTTGTATAGATGTGCTGTCGGCACACCACCGAGCTCCTTCGATTCAAAACCCACAGAATAATGCCCAGGATACAAGCCTGCAAGGCGATCGAGTGTAACACGAATTTGCTCCGGTGTCATTCCCATAACATCTCGTCGAATTACGCGGCCAAGTTGATGTGTCGCACTTGAAAAGCGGCCCGGGAATTGCCAGACGAGTTCATTGAATGGCGTGTTGAATTTCGCCATCACTCAAATGTTTGGTAAACCGGGTATCGATTGACCGTTCCTTCAAAATGTTTCGATGCTTTGTACAGCCAATTCAATTCTGCCAAGTTTGGATTGGCGTTGCGCGCTGCTTCGAAAGCTCGCTTCAATTCAGCATCGTTTCGTAACAACTCTGCCGCAGTTTCTTCAAATACATAAGCGCTGTAATGTTCCTTTTGCTGCATGGCGCTATCAAAGAAATTCCAGGTGAAAAACGCGTCGTGCGCATGCGGATCAAGTGTTTCCATTAAGTACCTGCGGCGGCTTTGAGCGGTTTTGATGACATAGTCTCCTGCGTAAAGACGGATGGGTTCAATTGCCCACCGCAACGAATCGAATGTATTCAAATGATGTCCTTCATAAGGTCTTGGCGATGAACTGAACCCTTCGATATAAGCCACGCGCAAATCAAGCGTGGTGTCTTGAGGAATCCTTTGCATTTCCACCTCATTCCATTGAAGTCGCTCGATCACTTCCTTCCAAGCTTGGGATATGATGAAGGCTTCAGGAACGACCGATTCGTGCGCTACATCGTAATGATTATAAAACGGAATGGTATCGTGCCAAATCGAATCACGATCGTATTTCAGGCGCAGATCACCGGTGATGACACTGACCTCTCGGCGTGCTTTGTATCCACTGAAGGGCAATGGCGTTGTCCTTTCTGATAATTCCCAACGCACGGGAGCCGCATCCATAGTTTGGATTCTCATTTGTTCTGCTTGATGCGCATTCAAGATGGATTCTTCATTTTCCCTCATGCAATTGACTACGGATTCGATAAGAGCTAGGGTCGCAGCTACACGAACCGGAAAAGGCTTGAGCATGTGAGCTTCGGCCGTAAATCCAACACAACCAAACAATGCCGTGTAACCCGTACTGTACCTTGGTGTTTCAAGGAACCCCAAGATGCCATCGTCTGGGGTTTCACCTTTGGAGTACACATATGGCGCCATCAGCACATTCTTTTGGCTCATTTCTCGGAAAAGAAATGGCTCCATCACCTGCTGAATGAACGGCCCTAAGACTGGGCCCGCTTTATCTGGCTGGGTAGAAATGAGGGTCATCGCATAAGGATAGTCGGCACCGTTGGTCGTGTGCGTGTCGATGAACACCTGCGGGCGAAACGCGTGGAATAGCGCAGTAAATGCTCGGGCATTTTGGCTGTCCATCTTGATGAAATCTCGGTTTAGATCGAGGTTTCTGGCATTTCCGCGGAACCCGTAGGATTCCGGTCCGTCTTGATTGGTGCGCGTGCAACAATTTCGATTCAAGGCCCCTCCAACATTGTACATCGGTATGATCGCCACATCCATGATCTCAAGCAAGTTCCTCAAATCAACTGGATTGCTGAATAGCCGTCGCACCCATTCAATCGACGCGTCCACACCACATGGCTCACCGGGGTGTATGGCGTTGTTGACCAACAAGCCCAACTTCTCTTCTGCCCCATCCCTTTGTGACCGTAAATTGGCAAGACTTTGGATTTCCGGACTCTTATCAGACAAAATAAATGCGTGAATGGGCCGACCGACATCGCTTAACCCAATTGGGATGAGCGATGCTTTCGCATGCATGTCCGCTAACTCCTGGAACACAGACAAGGTCTCTTCCCAAGTTGGCGTTGTGTTATTGAAGGGTTCAACACCAGGATCATTTGATCCATTTTGG
>JBMSHA010000294.1:0-2700 GCA_049416245.1 Flavobacteriales bacterium
CCCCACCTCCAAATCAAATCACCACCTTGGCCATATTGGCCGCCGGATGAGCCGCCGGCTTCGTTTTCCGTGGTGCTGTGGTCAATGACCCAAATTTCATCCCAGTTGCGGCTGCTCAAGATGATTTCATCCCGTTCAGGGTGATAGTCGATGCTGTTGACATGCAACCAATCGAATGCAGCATCTTGACCCAACCCCGGGCCGGATACCTCGGCAACCGCCGCAAAATTCACGTCAAACCGCCCAGGGAAATCCGCGGGCTCTCCAAAATGGGGCAAGGAAGGGTCGCTATTTTGAATCAGGTGGTCCCAAGGTGTCCAACTCCAGACGACTTCACTTCCGCCTTCGTCCCATGGTGCCAATTCAAAAATTCGAGTCACCCAGACTTCTTCGGGAGTCAATTCAGGTAAACGTCCGCGGCTTATGGCTTCTGCTCCGGTATGCTTTTCCCAAGCTATGGCTAAGATGTGGCCGTTCGGCATGGGAGCAATGTCGTGATGGAAATGGAGGGAATCTGAGGCAAGCGTATCGGACCAAATCAGGTTTCCTTCCCAGCTGAATCTTTCGATCATACCACCGATCCCGCCTCCGACGAATTGCCCCGTCAAGTGCTTGCGCGTGCGCAACAAATCGCCATTGTCGAGCAGGTAGGCGCTTAAACCGGGTCGACCTTCACTGTGCCAGGATTGGATGACCTGCCCACATCGGTCAATCAAGTGGGTCGTCTGGGAACCGTTCGGGCTGAAGAGGCAATAGCCACTTTCGGCGGATTCTGCAATGAAGGTGGTGCCAACGGTGTTTTGGGCAACCATGTTCCAACTGATCGACAACACGAGCGCCCCGGAAAACATGAGCCTCAGGATGCGTCCAACCATGCGGCTTGCTTTTTTTCTGCCGGAATGAAACTGGCCTCAAAGGCCCAATTCAAACAAGTTTGCAAGGCCTCCCAATCCAAGGTAGTTTGGTCAATGAGGAGCTCGAATTCTCGTTTTAAGTGCGTGCACATGATTCCCGGGTCGTCTGTATTCACAGTGGTTTTGACTCCGGCGGCGTACAATTTTGAAATGGGATGGTCGGCAATTGAAGCACAAGCGCCGGTGAGCCAATTGCTGGTTGGGCAAAGTTCCAGCGGTGTATTCGTTTGGATCAGCAAGTCGACTACTTTGGGATCTTCGATGGCTTGTAAGCCGTGGCCAATTCGATCCGCACCCATTTGCTCGATGGCCGTTCGGATGTTTTTGGAAATTCCTGGAATTAGGGGTTCTCCGGCATGAACGGTGATGCCCAATCCACCGGCTTTGGCTCGATTGAAAAGTGGAATGAATGGCTCGGGGTCGAAATCCACCTCATTATCTGCCAAATCAAGTGCCATAAAACCGTTCCGGTGGTTGAGTGCAAAATCCACCCAGTAAGCATTGTCTTGAACGGATTTGGTTCGTTGCAGGATGCAGATGAGACCTACAGCGATGGGATAGGTGACTTCCGCGCGGGTGACGCCTCGTTGGATGGCTTCTTGAAGCGCATCAGCGGTCATGTGCGTGTGCTTATCCAGAAGAAAACTGGGCGCATAGCGCAACTCCAATACCCGAACATTGGACTGTAGGTACATGTCCTCGCAAACTTCAAATGCAACCTGCTCCATCAATTCAGCCGAATCGAGGATGTCTCGGGTATTGAGAAATTTATGCAGCACGGATTGGAGTTGTCCCATCGGTTGGTCAATGAGAAAGGCATCCGCAAAGGCTCTTTCACTTTGGACATCGTACCCTCGTTCCAAGGCCAATTTGCGCAAGGTGCTTTGGCGAATGGCCAATTCTAAGTGGCAATGCAATTCGACCTTTTTCGCCGATTGGATTCTTTCCTTGTGCGTGTCCTGCTCCATGTTTCAAATGTACGCTTTGCACCGCGTGACTTGCGTACTTTTGCACCATGGCGGTGGAGATAAAAAACAAGAAGGCTTCGTATACCTACTTTTTGACGGATGACTTTACCGCTGGAATCCAACTCGTGGGTTCAGAAGTAAAGTCCATTCGAGCGGGAAAGGCGAGCATTACTGAGGCGTATTGTCGGTTTCTGAATCATGAGTTTTTCGTATTCAATATGTACATCGCGGAGTACCCGAATGCCGGTTACACACCACACGAGGTTCGTCGCCCCCGAAAACTGCTGTTGCAAAAAACGGAGTTGAAGAAACTGGAGAAGAAGCTGAAAGACGTAGGTGTCACCGTGGTGCCAACGCTGATGTTTATCGGAGCCAGCGGTTATGCGAAATTGAATATTTCCGTAGCAAAGGGCAAGAAGCTACACGACAAGCGTGCAACGCTTAAAGACAAAGATCAAGCGAGGGACTTGGACCGAATGTCATAAAGTGACGCGTGAGGCGGTTACGCGATACGATTCATTGAACGCATCCCAATCCCAGAGAAAATGGGCCATGAGCCCTTTCAATTCTCGCTGAATGTTCGGTTCAGGCGTATTCATGTCTCGGAAATACGGCTCTTGAAATTGATTCAAGTGGTATTTGTAGAAGATGGCACGAGTCATCGCCGTCACTAGGTTTTTCGAGGGACGGTTGATTTGCTTCATGAACGCTCGGTATTGTTTCACTTTTGTCGTGAACACTTCGGGTGAAATGTCCAGTGAACGTGCGAAACGCGAACAGATGTGTTGAATGATTTGGCGATCGACGCCGCTCTCGAA
>JBMSHA010000295.1:0-2700 GCA_049416245.1 Flavobacteriales bacterium
CTTTTCGAAATACGATCCAAACACACGGTGAACTGACTGCTCGTATGCAGTGTAAGTAGGTATAGGTAAACGCATGCCCCGTCTACGCATGGAGGGAGCGCCGGGTTGCACGCGTTGGTGAAAAATCTGTTTCTCAACACGCCGATGCTCCCCGTTATGACGCAAGATCACGAAGCATTCCAACCATTCCGCCTTCATTAAATGGCGCTACCGAAATTGGAATTGTTGGGATTTGTTTTTTTATTGTCATGCAATCACAACAAACCCCTTACTTCATGCAACACATTACCCAAGCTTTATTAGCCGTTTTCAGTTTTGTCATCACGACGATGGCCATCGCCCAATGCGACAACGAACAAGCCTGCAATTACGACCCCGCAGGCACCGAGCCGTGCGATTTCAGCGCCTCCAACCAAGACCTCAGCGCCGGTATGCTGCTCGGCATCCCGTTTGGCCAATACGGCTTGGACTCCACGGCCACCTGCGCCGTCCAACCCATCAACGACCAGCTCGTCCAAATGGCGCCCAACACCGAGGGCTACCTCCAATTCGTAATCGATGATGCGGTTTATGCTTACTTCGCGGCTGCGGTCGCCAGCGGCCAGGTCACGCAAGAACAAGCCGACCAATTCCTCGGGCTCATGACCTATTCGACGTTCGCGTTTTGCGGCGACGACATGACCGTCAACCTGCCCGGCCTCGGCACGGTGGAAGACACGTTTGAGGACGGCTATTGGTTCTTGGGGACGATGATCGGTTATTACGTCGCGCCCGCCGCGAATTCCCCCATCGGCTGCGGCGATCCCGCAGCGGAAAACTTCGACGTGTGCGCCATCCCCGACAACAGCCTGTGCACCTATCCACCGGTGGCCTGCGAAGACCCACTCGCCTGCAATTACGAGGAGGGCTCTGTCGGAACGGAGGACTGCAACTACTTCGATACGGACAATTTCGCGTTGGCATCGAACGACTTCATCGGCTTGTTCGAAGTCGAAGACTGCGAAAGCGGTTATGCCGGTTGGAACGATTTGCCCATGCCGCTGGGCCAGGGGCTCGAGGGCGGACCGCTGTTCTTCACCATCCTTCCGGGGGTGGACGCCATCTTGATCCAATTTGGTTTTGAAGACTTGCTAAATGATTTGGCCACGGCGTCGGTGAGCGTTTGCGGCGACACCATGAATTATCTGTCAACGGTCAATGGCGACTTGGACTTGGTGTGGGACGGTTACGGTTTTGCCAATCCGATTTACGGCGGCTACATCGCGCCGGAAACCAGCTTCCCCATCGGTTGCCCTGACCCTGAAGCGTGCAACTTCGATGCATGCTCGCATCCGTTTGTGGAGAGCAGTTGCGAATACCTTGAGCCCGGAGCGCTCACAGGCGAATCGCAGGTGGCGCCCGGCAGTACCTACACGTACACCTACGAGGGCGGTGCGGAAGGCTCAACTTTCGAATTCTTTACGGATTGCGGCGAGGTCATCCAAGACGGATCCAACACCGCAACGGTCACCTTTGCCGGCACCGAAGAATGCGAGATCTGTGTAGAAGAAACGACAGTCGATGACTGCAGCACCTTCACGTGTTTGATGCTCACCCCTGACGGGGCGAATGTCGTGGAAACCCTCAGCGTTTCCTGGTCGCTGATGCCCAACCCGGCGAGTGACGAAATCACAATCGATTGGAATGGCGAGGCCGCGGAATGGGTGGTGCTCGATGCGACCGGCCGCGAAGTTCAACGCACACGCGTCTTCGCCGGCATGACGCGCTTGGAGGTGAGCGGCTTGGCCGCGGGCACCTACCTCGTCGGTCCCGCCGACGGTCTGAAGCAGCAGCTCCAAATCGTGCGATAGGCGTTCAGCCCCATTCGTAGCATATCAGATCAGCCGCTCCGGAAGCACCGCGCTTTTGGGGCGGCTTTTTTGCGGCGTGGTATCGTCTAGCGGTATGCCCTTTGTTCGTATTGATCAATCCCACATTTCACTCAGAACATGCAACCAACCATTCAGAACAACAACGCAAGGCTCTGCTGGAGGCAAGCCATGCAATATGTGACATGATTCAATTTCACCAAAACAAACCCAATCCATTGTATAACAGTATTTTAAATATAAAAATCAATACGAAGCGCAATCCAAAACTCAAAAACCCACCCTCAAATCAATCCGCTGAAATCTAGATTTAGGACCACCAATAACCCTTAACTATTGCCAAAACATGGAAAAGTTCAGATTAACTATCACTTCATTTTGGATCTTCCTCATCGGCTTTTGCTCCGCAAGCGCCTCATGGGGACAGTGCACCAATGAAAATGCGTGCAACTATGATGCCAGCGCAAATGCGGATGACGGAAGTTGTGTGTTCTCCAATACCACCGCATTCGACATCGACGCAGGATTCTTGGTCGGATTCCCAGATCCAGAATCAGGATGCGAGGCCGGAGCCAACCTGGAAAATGACTTGCTCTACCCTGTCATGCTCACTGAAAACGGTTACATGTTCGATGTGGACGAGGGACTTCTTGGCTATTTGCAGTTTGTTTTGGGAATGGAGACGGGCACGGCATTTTACAATGAAACCATTTCGGTCATATTCACCGTCTGTGATGACGTTATGCATGTCCAAAACTCCATCTTCTTCGGCACCTTTGATGTGCCATGGAATGGAACGACCTTTGACTTTGCTGCGCTCGGTTATTACTTA
>JBMSHA010000296.1:0-2685 GCA_049416245.1 Flavobacteriales bacterium
AACCGAGCATTCCGACCAAAATCAAAGGAGTGGCCATGGCCATCATCTGCCAGGCCAGCCGTTCACGCCGAACGCGTTCGGCATTGAGAGGCCTGAGTGCGATGGTGCGTGATCTGACTGAAATGGAGGCTTGGTCATTCAATAAATAGCTGACCGCATTGCGAAGAAACTCCTTATTATCATACACCACTCGTCCAGCCTGGCGGTCGTAACCCAATGGAAGGATCATGGGGCCGTTGGGTCCGTTTTTGACTTGATTACGCACAATGTCGCCGTCCCCAATCATGAGCTGAGCTGTCGGAACGCTTTGCTCTTGGAAGGCAAAATCTACATCGTTCTTCAATGCATCGGGCAATCGATTTCTGAAGGCCGATTCGAAGGTTCCTTCAACCAACACGGCCAAAGGCTGCTGTGGCAGCGTGTTTTGGGTGAAATATGCAGGCGTCAACTCCACCACATTACTGGAAACACGCACCGGCGCCTTGTACTCTCGTGACATTTCCGAGGTGGCAAGTAGAACTGTTTTTTTGAGGAGTCCTCCTACACCCACAGTGTCCAATCGGGAGGCAAAATCGAATTTAACGGGATCCAAATTTGTCGTGATGGGATGTGTAGTTCCTTGAGGAATCGCCACCGGAGCAAAATACCAATTGAAGAGCTGCCAATTCTCCTGATTGCCCATCGGTCCGGCCCCCATCAAAATTGGCGCACATTGCAGATCAATGACCAAGTTGCGGTTGAATCGAACCCCATATTGAAAGAGTTGGTCGTAGATGTCCAAAGGATTCGTCACCCCCATGGTCATTTGGTTCATAGCCAGGCTATCCAAATCCAATGCAATCGGATCGATCATCCAAATGACTTTGCCTCCGTTCATGATGAACTGATCCAAAATCACTTGATCCTTGGGGTCAAAGGCGGAGTCGGGTTTGGCAACAATGGCCAAATCAAAACGATTGACGCGACGGGCGATGCCATCAATGCGCTCGGACAAAATATTCAGTTGGCCATCGATTTCAACCCGGAATACATCGTAGTCCTCTTCCAACTGCATCGTGAAATCCGCCATTTCCGCTTCTTCCAATTCCCCATGGCCTTCGATGATCGCTATCCGTGGACGCTCTGATTGCAAGAGTTTCCGAATAGCACTGGTCAATTCGTACTCCAACGAATTGATCGAGCCTTGGATCATCGCGTCGGTCGGTTCTGGAATTTCAGATTTGAAAAATTGCACCGGAACGGTGTTGTTTCGAAAGCTGACCAAAGCCGCTGGCCAAATGGTTTTGAAGGCTTGCGCTCCATTTTCTTGAAATGCGATACGCGAATACCCAAGTCCTTGTTCGACCAGTTTCTCCTCATTTTGGCCAATGGTTTGGCGGTCATCAATCTCGTATACATCGACGAACTGGAACCGAATCTTACCGTTGGACAGTGAGGCAAAATCTTCCAATTGATGGCGAATAGCGCGCTCCAAGCGCTTCCACTGTGCGGGGTATTCTCCTGAAAGGTAACACGTCACAAAAACTTCGTCCTCCAAGCTTTCGATCAGCTCGTGCGTGGCTTCTGTGAGAGTGAAACGCTTTTCATCTGTGACGTCCCACTGGACTGGCAACAGCGTGCAGCCCCAAAACAGCACACTTGCAATCGCAACGCCTATGACAAATTCCACCCCATTGGCCAATTGCTTATCTACGTGGGATCGCATCATCATGAATCTTGCAATCCACAGGCTCAAGGCAATGATGAAGATGAAATAGACGCTATCGTTAAGGGTAAGAAGTCCACGGCTCAAGCTTTGGTAGTGAGCATTCATGCCGACTTGCTCGAAAGCATAGTCCAATTTCCCCAGGGCATCGAAGGAAGCCAACGCCGAAAAACCGATGAAGCCAAAAACCAGCAATGTGAGGGTCAACAAAAAGGACGTCAACGGATTTTTTGACAGTGCAGAAACCGCAATGCCAATAGCTGTGTAGGTCGCTCCTACCAAAAGCAAACCCGCATATCCTCCCCGCACAGCTCCCATGTCCAGGTTCCATTCCGGTTGACCAAGGATTCCGATTACCGGAATGAAAGAAAGTGTTGGGAGGAGCGCGCAGATCAAAACGCCCAAGGACCCTAGATACTTCGCGAAGACAATACCAAAGGGCGTAATGGGCTTTGTTAGCAACAGCTCCATGGTTCCTGATCGAAACTCTTCTGCGAACGACCGCATCGTGATTGCCGGTACGATCAACATCAAAATCCATGGTGCCCAGACAAACAGGGTTTCCAGACTTGCTTGACCGCTATCCAATGCATTCCATTCCCCAGGAAAGACCCACATGACCAGCCCTTGCAGCACCATGAAAATGACCACGACGAGGTAACCCAGCAACGTGCTGAAAAATGATCGGAGTTCTTTGAGAGCCAGTGCGGTCATGGAGGAGGGCGAAGTTACAAATCGTTTTCAGAGAAAGCTGGCCACTCCGAAGGCCATTCTAAACTCCATGCAATTGGTGGTGCAGCAAACATCGATTTGGTCTTCGGCCAAACCCTTCCGAACACTTCGGATTGTCGGTAGCGCTTTAAATCCTCTTCCGAATCCCACCAACTGAGGGTGGTGCGAATTGACGGGGTGTCAGCTCCTTTAAAAAGCTTGACACCGCGACACCCCGACATGCCGGAAATCGCATTTTCATGGGCGGC
>JBMSHA010000297.1:0-2677 GCA_049416245.1 Flavobacteriales bacterium
GTTTGGTTGGCCAGCATTTACGGTGATGATTTGAGCTTGAATAATTACGACACCGGTTTTCTAACCGATTTGCATGGCATCGCCATCGAAATCATGAACAAACACCCCGAGGCGTACAAGCGGTAATGCGGCATTGAGGTGCGGCAGCGACCGGTCTACCGCGCCACCTGAATCTTCTCCGTCCAGCGCTCTCTTTATTCGTGGAGATCTGCCCCGGAGGATTGACAAAAAAAGCCCTGGATAACTCCAGGGCTTTTGCTCAGAAAAGTCGCTATGTGATAAAGAAGATTGCGCAGCTTGTCACTCGGATGCATTGGCAGCTGCATAGGCAGCGGCTTCCGCATTCTGAACATCCTCACTCCAGTACCCGTGCAGCTCTGCGATGACACCATCTTGCCATTTGTAGCTGAAGTGTCCCCGATTGGAGTAACTCTCACCGGTTGTTTGGCCGTTGCCCGTCCAGGTGAACCAGGCACGTGACCAAACCGACCCATCGCTCCAGTACTCGGTTTGGATGCTTACATCATCCATGGCAATTTCACTGTACAAGGCATCGTGGTGCATCTTAAAGCCGCCCATCAAGTTGTCTCGACCTGTGAATTCCACGTTATTGATTTTGCAGAGAATATTCTCGGCATACAGGTCCATGAGATCCCACTCGTTGAGGACGTACTTGTCAAAGAGCAGCTCAATTTGAGCGGATCGTTCATCATCCGTCGTAACAACTGATTTTTCTGTGGCCGCAGAATCTTCAGGAGCCGTGCAGCCAAACAAGCTGGCCACGGCGCATATCGAAAGGGTGAAAAAAAGCTTATTCATAGGGTAAGATTTATGGTTGAAAGGAACGAAGTAGCAACCATTGAATCAATTGATTATGAATAGAATGTTAATTATTTTTCATGCCGAAATTCCAATTCATCGCGCGCTGGTATAACCCATGAACGAAGAACAGCAAGGCCTGACTTTTGTCCCGTACACGTCCGCATACCGACAGGCCTTTTTTGACCTGAATGCGGCTTGGCTGAATGCTTACTTCCTGCTCGAGCCGTTCGACATCGAGGTGCTTTCCGATCCTGAAAGAATGGTGATCGAGCCCGGCGGGGCCATCTATGTTGGTCTATTGAAGGGTGAAGCCGTTGCGACATTTGCGCTCACGCCCCAGGGCGAAGGCACGATGGAATTGAATAAAATGGCCGTCGATGAGGAGCACCGCGGCAAGGGGGTTGGCCACCAAATGATGAAATTCATCCTGCGCGTTTGCCGCCAGCGGGAGGTGCATACGCTGGAACTCTATTCACACACATCCCTCAAACCCGCTATCCACCTCTATGAAACGTACGGATTAAAGCCCGTGCCAGTCCCCGTCGACTGCGTGTACGACCGTGCAGACATCCGCATGCAGATGAAGTTGTGACGTCCGCAAACCGTCACTCCACGGCCCGGAAGACCTTGCGTACCTGGCCGTTGGAAAGCCGCTCGACTACGAGTTGTCCGGCCGCGTTCGCTGGACAAGGACGCCCGAGCATGTCCCACGTGCCTTGCACGGTTGATTCAGCCGATGGCAAGGCGGGTTCGATGCTCAACGGCAGGTTGATGTTGCACGTGCTTTCGAAAAATTCCCACGCCACCAGGCTCGCATCAATGTCCATATTGCCCCAGGCGCCGGGCCAATCGTGGCCGCCCCCAATGACTTTGTACAGTTCGAGCCGCGGACACACCGCTGCGTTGGACCACGCCGTGACCTCAACCTCGCTGCCGTCGGTCGCATCGGTGTTGGGCAGCTCCTCCGTGCCTTCACTGACCAATTGAAACAAGTCCACGAAGAAATCCATGGTTTCCGGAATGCTCGGGTACGCCCCCCAACCGTCTTGGTTGGTGGGGTCGCCATCGTAGTAGGTGACATCGTCATCGGTGCCATGTATTTCGAGGATGTTGGTTGTCGAATACGGGGTGCAGGCGTCCATGATGTCTTGCATGATCATGCCCGCAACCGGGGCCACCGCCTGAAATACGTCCGAGGCCTGACATGCCAATAGGTAGCAAAAGTCGCCACCGTTGGACATTCCCGTCCCATATACCGCCGTCTCGTCCAGTGCGTAGTTTGCTTGCAGGTGGTCGTTTAAGGCCAGCGTAAAGGCGACATCGTCCACGTTTTCATTGAATTGAAAGTCATACCCCACGTTGAAAAAAGCATTCCCATTAGAGTCGTTGGTTCCCTGCGGGTAGCACACCGCAAAACCGAATTCCTCAGCCAATGCATTGAACCCCGAATACTGCATGATGTCATCCGCGCTGCCCGTGTACCCGTGAAAGACAAAGACCAATGGACATTCCGCAGGAGCAGATTCGGGATGGTAATAAATGTACTGCCGTTCCCACACCTCCGAATTGACCGTGTGCTCGAACGTTTCGAAGGAAACGCAACTGCCGTCATCGGTGTTGGCCCCTTGAACGAAATTCAAGGCGTCCGGCTCAGTGCATCCCGGCAAGCTCGTATCGCACACGCCTGCCCCAACCTGAAAGGCGAGGTAGCCCGCGTAACCCTCGTCTAGTGTGAACGTGTCTGGAAACCCTTCGAGGGGCAGCGAGCTGGAGATTGCTCCCCCATTCCACCCATCGCCCCACGAGTCAGCGCCCGAAAAAAAGTAACACCCGTCCTCCCAGCAGAGCACTTGGT
>JBMSHA010000298.1:0-2673 GCA_049416245.1 Flavobacteriales bacterium
GGGATCCTGGACGCGAATGAGGGTTAACTGCGCTGGAAGTGCTTGTGAGATCACAAAGTCTCGGGCGACCAAGACCGCGCTCGCTTGAGTGGTGTAGAGGAATCCCTCGTATTCCATATTGGCCAAAAACGTCAGGCTACCGGTTCCTGCTTCTTCAATTTTGGCCACCTCGTTCAGGATGACATCGGCAGATCCTTCGACGGTTCCTCCGATGCGGTCGGCCAAAGCTTTGGCGGTTACTTCCATGGTGTAAAATTAGGGCATGCAGTCGATTGTGTCGCGGTTCAGATGCTTGCAGTTGCACTTGACCAGCTGTCCGTAAACGCCGTAAAAGAAAGCCGTTGGTTCCATTCGGCTTGGCCGATTTTAGTCAATACGACCTCCTGAACGCCTTGTGCGGTATTTTTCTTGTCCTTTTGCATCCAGGACCAAAGGGCCTCCGCCTCGCCCATCTCAATCGTTGACTTGACCTGTTCAGATGCGTCGCGTTTTAACCAACTGTGAATGCATTCGGCTGATTCAATCAACTTCTTCTGAGTGGCCAAATCATTGGTCCGATTTGCGCTCCAATGCAGCGAGAACGCCATCCCCAAGCCCACGGCGATGCCATGCGGCAAGTCGAGCTTTTGGGCGGAAGCAACACTTTCCAGTGCGTGGGCCACGGTATGGCCGAAGTTCAAGGTTTTGCGCAGGCCGTTTTCACGTTCATCGGATTCGACCAGTCGTTTCTTGATGCCAGCGGCGCGCTCAATTAGCCTGTGTATGGATTCGGGCCGGGGTACGGCCTCAAACGTTTTCATTTCTCTCCAGAGTTCGGCGTCGGCTACGAGGCCGTGCTTGGCCATCTCCATCCAACCGTTCAAAACATCCAACGGACTTAATGTGTCCAATACGCGGAAATCCGAGAGAACAACATCGGGTTGTGTTATGGTTCCAATGTAGTTTTTTAATCCCATAAAATTCACGCCATTCTTTCCGCCAATTCCGGCATCGACAGTGGCAAGCAGGGTGGTCGGGATTGCCCATTTTTGCATGCCGCGTTGGTAGATGGAGGCCACAAAAAGGCCCAAGTCAAGCACAGTCCCCCCGCCAACTACAGCGATGCTTTCATTGCGTTTTGCACCGCTTTTGACAAGCCATTTCAACACCTTTTCTGCACAGACCAAGCTCTTACTCGCCTCACCAGCGGGCAGCCAGAAAACGCGCCCTTGTTCTACCGCATCAGAAAGCCATTCAATCGTTTGATTTTTTTGAAAAAAATCATCCACAATGTACCAATCGGGCAAGGTGCTCCCAGACGTTTTCAATCCAGCTTGAAACAGGCCTTCGGTTGGCCCGGAAGCAAGAGAGATGTATGTGGGTTTCTGGCTCAATGCTGTGCTGTTGGATGACGAAATTACGCGGAACAATGGGAAACAAAAAAGCCAGCACAAGGCCGGCTTTCCTGTGGTACTACCGGGATTCGAACCTGGGACACACGGATTTTCAATCCGTTGCTCTACCAACTGAGCTATAGTACCATCGTGGGCCGGCAAAGATAGTAGATTTCTTTTAACCACGGCAATTCGCTAGGAAATTATTCGCCGAGGTAGGAGGGGCTAAAATCCTTCAGAAAGCCAAGGTTAGAAACCGGGTTGTTTCTTCGCTTGATTCCAGTTGTCAGCCGATTAATGTTAAGAAAAATCGGATGAATACTTATTTAGAATTTGCAATTTGGGGCCTCTTCTGCTACATTCGCTTCGTGCGCGTAGCGTGTACACGCGCGCCACACTGTTGTTTGAACCAAATCAAATCGCCACCTCATGCGAAAGCTGTTATGCCTTCTCGCTGCCTGTAGCGCAGCGTTTGTCGTTTGCTCACAAACCCCAGTAGAGACCCCAGGTCCGACTGTTCCTCCTGGATACGAGATTGTCATTGAACCTTTCATCGAACACGATGGCGTCATTGGTGGCGTGGATTTCAGTGGGCAGACAACGTACCGATTGTACTTGGAAATGGAGAATGAGTCCGATTTCTTGTCCTGCATTTCTGGTGAAGCGGATAATCCCATGATGATCCTGTCCACGTCCACCCCCGCATGGTACAATGATGCGGAGCTTGGTGAGGAGATTGGAGCGTGGGTCAACCCTTCAGTCCTTCCTTTCTTCCCAGAATTGAATTACGACAGTTGGTTAACAATCGGTGGCGCAACAGCAGACGATGAGGTGGAAGTCAGCGTAGCGGCAGGTGAAATCAATTTCTTGGAAGAGTTTGGTTCAGGCGAGGATGTGCTCATTGACGATGCGACAGGGACAGCCTTGTTCACATTGTTTCCTTGCGACCCAGCGGATCTGGCTTCATGTGACTTTGCTCATGCGGCCTTCGCGGGTGAGGATCTACGCGTGTTGATCGGCCAAATCACAACTGAGGGTGAACTAACCGGTCAGATGCAAGTTCAGGTATTCGTCGAGGGCGATGCCAGTCAGGAATTCAGAGGAATCATCCCGTTCACTCCCTATGCGCCGGAATTGCTCGCGGACGGATGCACGGATCCGGCTGCATGCAACTACGATGACACAGCGGACAATGATGACGGCTCGTGCATCTACTGCGGCGCGGAATGCGCTGGAGGTTCGGATTACACCATGACGGTTGAGGTTTACGCTGAAGGCTTGGTTCCTGGCCAGACTACCT
>JBMSHA010000299.1:0-2660 GCA_049416245.1 Flavobacteriales bacterium
GGCAAAAGACACGTCCGCCACCCCACCCGGTGCAGCTTCCACCACTACTTCTACCATCTCTGTACCTGAATTTCCGCACAATGCGTCGTAAGTAACCGTGTACACCGTAGTTTGAGCCGGCGATGCCTCCACAGTCGAGCCTTGGATCGTGTTCAGTCCTGCGGATGGCGACCATTCCACGTTTTCGTATGAATCGGGAATCGAAAGTGTGACCGTTTCGCCACCGCAAATCAATTGGTCTTCAAGCGAAATCTCCGCTTGGTTGATGAATTCGACGTTGCACACCCGGTGCTCGTTTTCTTCCTCGTACGTGCTCGCCGTGAATCCGTATATAGCCTCTGTTCCGCCGAGGATGTCGACCGCATCGACCGACTCCGAAAAACGCCAAAGGCAATCAAACCAAACGGTGATGGTTTGGTCGTCCGCATCCCATTTCACCCGCAAGTCATGAAATTCATCGTCTTCGATGTTGACGTCCGGCGGAATGGCGGCCACTGGCTGAACCAAGCAATCCGGTGAATCGTGGTCCGGGTTGCCGTCGCGCATCAATGCCAAATGATCACGCGGCTCATCAGGGTCGTCCGCGGAATTATTCCGGTCGGTATCAATTTCCACAATCAAGGATGGTTCGATTTGGGCAAATCCCATGTACTGCCCATTGTTGCCGGGCGGATTATTGGGCTGCATGGCATCAGATCCCGGCGCACGCAATACGAATGCCATGCCATCCCCTCCGTTGTTGTTGCTCGTGCCCAAATAAACTTCGGCAATCATGTCCCACGATTGGGACATGTCCAGCATGTCCTGGCTCCAGATGGCCCCGACCTCGTTGTTTTCGTCGGGCGTGATGCGATAACAGTTCCCAGCAATTTCTTCTGCTTCGCCGTACGTGTCAAAAACAGGAATTTGGCTACATGCCGACCCTACAAAAACCAGTAGGACGAAAATCAAAACAACCAAATGCTTCATACTGGCTATTGGCATGGATTTTAACTTTTGCTCACACCCATGTGCGCACCGATTGAACGCAGATGGAACCGCAGCCAGAAAGCGAAGGTTGCATCGGCTGAGATAAGTACGATGGCGACGTCAGAAACGTTGGTATAACCTGATTTATTGAATCGGGCTTTCCGGGATTTTATTTTGGTAAATCAACACCATGGCGACGAGAGGCAGTAAGGCCAATACGCCATGGTAGACCTGCGCGCTGCGCTGGATCATTGGTTCGACATTGGGAATGCTCGCTGAAATGTAAATGCCGTAGCAGTTGATCAAAGTGAACACCAAAAACGTCTTGTAGCTGAAAGTCTTAAAAGCTTTAGAGCCATCGTATCGGAGCCGATTCGGGAAGGCCAAGATGCATTGAATCCCCCAAAGTAAAGCGGTGATTAGGCGAATCGGCTCCTCCGTTTCGGAAAACAAGAACAACTCATTGGAAACCACCACGATACCGTATAAAAAGTACCCAAACAAAAACAAAAACCGGCCACGTCGAATCACGCCATAAATTACGCACAACACTGCAACAGGCGCAAATAGTAAGAGAGGGTTCATGCGTTAGCTGTGGGATGGTTTCGAAGTGGCGCAGAAAGTCGGCCCCGAAGATACGAGAAGAACTGCCGCCTGAAAAGGCAGCTTTCCCTTCAATGCCTTACAGTCAGTTCAGAAACGGCTGAAGCGCTTGCTGCATTTGGTCTTTGCTGTGGAAGCCGCTGGCCTTCCAAAGCATTTTGCCTTCTTTGAAAATCATGAGCGTCGGCACGCTGCGAATGCCATAAGCTTCAGCCAATGGTTGGTTGCGGTCGAGGTTGACTTTCAGCACTTTGGCCGTGTCTCCCATACTCGCCGAAAGTTTTTCCAACTCCGGGCCCATGGCTTGGCACGGCCCGCACCAATCTGCATATACGTCTACCAATACCGGCGTGGCGCCGTTTACGAGTTCTTTGAATGATGCCATTTCTGTGATTTTTCAGTGACAAAATTCCGAAAGACGATGCCAACTGGGCGAACCTGTCCCACAATGAATGGTAAAGCGGCGCTCGACTGGTGATGTAAATCACAATAGGATGTTGACATTCATTGCAAATCTGAACCATACACTTCGCATCACCCCCTATTTTTCGAACCTAACCCGCCGCAAGGCACAAAATTTACTTCATGGAAAATGAGATGCTCATCCCGGTCGTTCTGGCAGGTATCTTCACGTTGCTCGCCGTTTTTGGTGTGGCAACTAAAAAAGGGTTTTACGTCCGTCTAGGATATTTCTTATTCGGCGGCATGGTGATGACCTTCAACCTCCTCGGCATGCTATCCGGAGAAGGCGGTGCACTGGAAATCATCTCCATCGGCATGTTCGCCTGCCAAACCATCCTCATGTACCCGGTGCTTCCAGAAGAGGTGAACTTTTCAGACGAAGCGGTCAAAACCCTGGCATTGCGGGTGACCACAACTGTCATGCTCATCAACGCTACAGCGGTTTGGCTCGTACTTGGTGTAGAAGGCCTACCACAAATCCTCGCCGTCTTCCATGGCATTTTGGCGGTCATCATGCTCATGCGTATTGGCATGATCACCAAGGGCGGCGTAACGAAGACATAAAACTCAAAAACCCTACTTCATATGAAAACAAAAATTGCACTCACCATCCTCGGCGCTTACAA
>JBMSHA010000300.1:0-2659 GCA_049416245.1 Flavobacteriales bacterium
TTTGCAAATGAAGCCTGGGAGTTGGTGCGTTACCTTGGCAGCATCCGAAACATCCGAACGCTCGCCATGCGGGGGGCGATTTGGCGCGGGGCCTTCGCGTCGTTCATCATCCTGTTTATTTTTGGTGCCATCACCTTGGTCATTTTCAAGGGGGCCGAACTCATGGTGACTGGCGGTTTGGCAAGTGAACATTTCTTCACGTTCCTCTTGATGACCGGCTTGGTAGCTGGCAGCATCGGTGGCATCGCGGCGCAGTTCTCCGCCCTGCAACGTGGGCTCGGCGCCATTGAAAGCCTCATGGAATTGATGGATGAGGAACAAGAAGCCGTTGTGACCACGGCCACCGAGTCCCTCATGCCATTGAAGTTAGCGGGAGATGTTTCCTTTGAAAATGTGCATTTTCACTATCCCAACCGGGAAGACGTGCAAGTGCTGGAAGGTTTGGATTTGCGCATCGAACCGGGCAAGCGGTTGGCTTTGGTGGGCCCGTCAGGGGCAGGAAAGTCTACCATTGCATCGTTGTTGCTGCGCTTTCACGACCCTTCTTCCGGCACCGTGTCGATCGATGGAAAATCACTCCATGAATTCCATCTCACGTCCCTGAGAAAACGCATGGCGTTCGTCCCGCAAGAGGTCATTCTCTTCGGAGGAGACATTCGCAGCAACATCGCCTACGGCAAGACCGATGCCTCAGACGATGAAATCCGGAACGCTGCGCGCAAAGCCAATGCACTTGCATTCATCGAGAGCTTTCCGGAAGGCTTCGCGACGGTCGTGGGCGAACGCGGGGTCCAATTATCGGGAGGACAAAGGCAACGGATTGCCATTGCCCGTGCCATTCTTCGCGATCCTGACATCCTCATCCTCGATGAAGCCACGAGCGCTTTGGACGCCTCGAGTGAAAAAGAAGTGCAAGTGGCATTGGATGCGCTCATGGAAAACCGGAGCAGCCTCATCATCGCACACCGCTTGAGCACGATCAAAAATGCCGACCAAATCGCCGTATTAGCAAACGGTAAAATTCAAGAAATCGGAACCCACGATTCGCTCTTGGCCGCCGGTGGGGCGTACAAACGGTTGGTCGAGAATCAAGAATTCGATTTGACTTGAGCGGCTTCGTCTCAATTCGTACCTTTATAGAAATAGAAATTAAAAGATGAAGAAGGCATTGGTAACGGGAATCACGGGGCAAGACGGCGCCTATTTGACCGAGTTGTTATTGAAAAAAGGTTACGAGGTGCACGGTGTAAAGCGACGAGCATCCCTGCTGAATACCGACCGCATCGACCACCTGTATCAAGATCCACACGAGACCAACGTGCGCCTGAAGTTGCATTACGGTGACCTCACCGACAGCACGAATCTCATCCGAATCATCCAAGAAGTGCAACCTGACGAGATTTACAACCTCGCGGCGATGAGCCACGTCAAAGTCAGTTTCGACACGCCGGAATACACAGCCAATGCAGACGGTATCGGCACGTTGCGCATCCTCGAAGCCATGCGCATCCTCGGCATCGAGAAGCAATGCCGGTTCTACCAAGCTTCCACATCGGAGCTCTACGGTTTGGTACAAGAAACGCCGCAAAGCGAAACCACACCGTTTTACCCGCGCAGCCCCTACGGTGTCGCGAAATTGTACGGGTATTGGATTGTGAAGAACTACCGTGAATCATACGGCTTGCACGCCTCCAATGGCATCCTCTTCAACCATGAGAGCCCGCTGCGCGGCGAAACCTTTGTGACACGAAAAATCACCCGTGGCGTGGCCCAAATTCACCACGGCTTGACCGATCGTCTCTACCTCGGAAACCTTGATGCCAAGCGCGACTGGGGGCACGCCAAAGACTACGTGGAAGGTATGTGGCGCATGCTGCAGCAAGATACGCCGGACGATTACGTGCTGGCGACGGGACGAACCGTCGCGATTCGCGACTTCGTCAACATGGCGTTTGCGGAGGTGGGGCGCACCCTTGAATGGAAAGGCACAGGTGTTGACGAGCAAGGGATTTGCACCCAGACGGGCGATGTTTTAGTGCGTGTCGACCCAAGGTATTTCCGCCCAGCGGAGGTGGATCTGTTGGTGGGGGATGCGTCGAAGGCAAAGCGCGTGTTGGGCTGGGAGCCCACGCATTCGCTTGAAGAGTTGTGCGCCGAGATGATGGCGTCAGATTTGGCGCTTTTCGAACGCACAAAATTGTTACGAGACGGAGGACACGAGGTGTTTACTCAATACGAATAAGGAAACTTTACAAGAGTTCAAAAGCCTTGCCGGCCAAATTCTCCCTCGAATAGGTCGACACCTTCGTATGATTTGAATGATGCCGGATTCCCTTCCGTTTATTGTCAGCTAATTGCTCAATGTAAGCTTTGATCGCTGAGACCTCGTGCCGCTCAAAAGTTTGGCCCGCCTCACATTCAGAGATGACCTTGGCTGCTTCGCCATGCTTCGGGCCCAGGCATATTATGGGGTTCCCCGATCTGAGGTATTCAAAAATCTTACCTGACACAATCAAATCTGCGTTTTCAACATCAGCAATAAGCAGTAATAGCACATCCGCTTCATCTTGTTTTTTCGTTATTTCATCATGTCTGATTTCCCCTTGAAGAAAAATGCTGTTTGATTGATTCTTCAAATCGTCAGCGATGTCGCTGGGTA
>JBMSHA010000301.1:0-2654 GCA_049416245.1 Flavobacteriales bacterium
GAAGAGCAAGATATCCTGCACGCTGACCACGCCATCGCCGTTGAGGTCGCCTTGGGGGCAGGTCGTGCAACCAAAATCGGCAAGCAATTCCAGCAAATCTTCGACCGTGAATTCGCCGTCGCCATTGAAGTCTCCAGCGTATGCACATGCGCCGAGGGGTTCGTGGGTTGCATCCTGATCAAAGTTGATCGCTTGCGGATCCATGCACCCAAGCACCGCGAGGTCGCCAGAGGAAAAGGTCATGCCTTCGGCAAATTCGATTGCCGTGCTGCCGGCTGTTTCCGCGATCAAGTTGACCGTGCCGCTGAATGTGGTGGTACCGACAACGGTAAACTGTCCGAGCAGGATAAAGCCGTCGCCCGACTGGCAACAGTAGCTTTGGAAGAACGATCCTCCGCCAATGGGGTCGTTAATCTGAATCAAACCGGCTTCAGCCATTCCGTTGGTAGCGTCCGCCGTCCCGGTGATGAATCCTGCCGAAGGGGTGTTCCAATTGTCGCCCGGTTCCTCATCGAGGGTGAACCACGTCATGAATTCGTTGGCGGGTACAAATGAGTTGAATATCGGATTGTACCCTTCGAGGGTGATCGCTTCGCCAGGCCCGGTGCCGAACCCGTAAAAACTGCCATCAGTTTCCAGCGTAAGCGGCGCTGCGTCGTCACCGTACATGGACAAAATGCCATCGGTCGGCTCCGCAAGTTGTGCGTACAACCAATAAGTCACTGACCCCGCAGGCAAGGTGTCCACAAGGCCTGCCAACTCCGCATCATGGACGGCATGCTCCACCAAGAGGACATCCAGGATGTGACCGGACGTGGTGTCCGCCCATTCGATTGGGCATTGTTCACCGAAGTACGGAAGGAATTGCAGGAAGTCACGCAGGTCGACCATGCCGTTGTCGTCGATGTCCATTTCACCCGTGGAAGTACCGTATTGTCCCAATACATACAGCCACGTGTTGGCGCCCAAGATGCCGTCTCCGTTGTGATCAAACCACCCGCAAGGGGTGTTCGGTGTCTGTCCATGAGCTGCACTCATCAAGCCCAAGCCTGCACACAACCACATGCACGTCAACCCTTGTTTCATGCTTTCAAGTTAGTGCATTGTGCCCACTTTTATGGGGTCTCAACCGCAACTCGCGGTGTGAAGCGTATCATTGTCTCGAGAAATTTCTTGTCGCGATGGAGCAATTTTTAGCGTTTTTTGAAGACATGCCGGCTTGGCAAAAGTTGGGCTGGATTGTGGTGTGCATGTCGCTGAATTTCATCATCGAAGGCTTGCGACCGATGTTCACGGGTGGATACCGGAGTTGGAAGCACACCCGAACAAATTTGGTGTTTTTGTCCACGACGATGGTCATCAACGTGGTGTTTGGCTTGTTGACGGTTGGGGTGTTTGCGTGGGGCGCTGAGGCGCAGGTGGGGTTGCTGCATTGGTTTGAGGCGCCGACATGGGTGGAGTTGCTTGCCGCGGTTGTGGTGTTTGATTTCATCGCGCAGTTTGGGGTGCATTGGTGCTTGCACAATGTGCCTTTGCTCTGGCGTCTTCACATGGTGCACCACAGCGATACGCACGTGGACGTGACCACGGGAACCCGGCATCATCCAATCGACTTCATTGTGCGGGAGGTGTTTGCAGTCGTTGCTGTTGCGTTGACCGGCGCGCCCGTTGCCTTCTACGTTTTTTATCGGATTTTGACGGTGTTCTTCACATACATGACGCATGCAAATGTGGAGTTGCCGGATGGGTTGGAACGGGTGTTGGGCTGGGTGTTCGTGACGCCGCGCATGCACAAATTTCACCACCACTTTGAGGCGCCTTGGACGGACCGGAACTACGGCAACATGCTCAGTATTTGGGACCGGTTATTCGGTACGATGGTGGACGGGGACGTGTCGCAAATCAAGTACGGACTGGATGTGGCTGACGACAGCCGCGGCGACGATTTGGCCTATCAAATGACGCTCCCTTTCCGTCCCAAAGAGCGTCGGTAAGTCTTACCTTGTCTGCATGAAACGCGGACATTTTCTCAAATCCCTCGGTGGCCTCTCGTTGATGCCGTTTTTGCCCAAGGCCCAAGCCCAAGCCCATCCCGGAGCGAGCAATTGCATCTTGGTGCCGAGTGAGACGCCAGGACCGTTTCCATTGGATCTCACAGACAATGCCTATTACTTCCGGCAGGACATCCGGGAGGATCGGGAAGGGGTGCGGCTCCGCCAAAAAGTCCGCATCATCGGCGCCGGCAACTGCCAACCCATGCCGGGGGTGCGCGTCAACATTTGGCATTGCGACCGCGACGGCGACTACTCGGGATATGGAACGGAAGCGGGTTTGACCTATTGCCGCGGCTACCAAATCACCGACGAGAACGGCGAATGTGAATTCATCACCATCGTGCCCGGTTGGTATCCTGGCCGTGTGACCCACGTGCACTTTCAAGTGCATGTCAGCACGCAGTACAGCGCAGTTTCCCAATGGACGTGGCCGCATGAAGCGGTGGTGCAGGCGGCGTTGGATCACGCCGACCTTTACCCTGAGGGTCCCGACCCGCTCACGCCCGGACAAGACGGCGTGTTCGCGAACGGATACGATTTGCAAATGGCAACCTTGCAGTGGGATGCGGCAGCGGAAGAGTATGTTTCAGAATTTGAAGC
>JBMSHA010000302.1:0-2651 GCA_049416245.1 Flavobacteriales bacterium
GTTGTCGGTCATGTCCACATCCGCAGTTTCCAACAAGGGATCCAATGTGATTTGAATCGCCGGCTCTGGGGTCACAAAAACTTTTGTGACCGTTGGCTCGCTCATTTTCCATATCTCAGCCGGAATTCTGCGGATCTCCTTTTCTCCACTTTCATACTGAAATTCCAGAATCAACGGCATGACCAAACCTCCTTCATTTCGGAAGGTGATTTCGTAGAAGTTTTTTCCACTGGTGAGCATTGCGCGTTCTTCCTCCGTCAATTGATCCATACGCTCTTGGTATTCGACCTTATCCAATTCCAACACCATAAACGGATCGGTGGTGGTGTAAAAATCATGTAAAGTGGGATCGGCTTCGAGGTAGGATGTTGGGATGAATGAAGCGTCACGAATCAAGGAAATGTCTTCGGGTTCATTCGCCTCCGCTTCCCGGTCAAAAGCAGATTCGACATCCGGGTCTTGGGTGTCGATTTGGAACCATTTCACCTCATCCAATGCGATATCTACGTGGTCTGTCGTGTAGAACCAACCGCGCCAAAACCAATCCAAATCCACCCCGGAAGCGTCTTCCATCGTCCGGAAAAAGTCCGCTGGTGATGGGTGCTTGAATGCCCACCGCCGTGAGTATTCTTTGAAGGCGTAGTCAAACAATTCGCGTCCCATGACGGTCTCACGCAGAATATTCAACGCGGTTGCAGGTTTCCCGTATGCGTTGTTGCCAAATTGGTAAATGGATTCGGAGTTCGTCATGATGGGACTGATTCGGCTCTTATCACCGCCCATGTAATTCCGAATGTCGCGCGCGCTTCCTCGACGTGTCGGATAATTTCGGTCAAACTCCTTCTCCGTTAAATACTGTACAAAGGTGTTCAGTCCTTCGTCCATCCAGGTCCATTGGCGCTCATCCGAATTGATGATCATGGGAAAGAAGTTATGACCGACCTCATGGATGATGACTGAAATCATTCCAATCTTCGTTCGTTCCGTGTACGTGCCGTCCGGCTCTGGACGTCCGCCATTGAAGCAAATCATGGGATACTCCATTCCAATCCACTTGGTGTGCACGGAAATCGCCACCGGATAAGGGTAGTCAACGGTAAAATTCGAGTACGTTTTCAACGTTTGCGCAACGGCTTTTGTCGAGTACTGTTCCCACAACGGGTTACCCTCCTTCGGGTAAAAACTCATGGCGAGTGGAGCTGCATTGCCCACTTTCACGGCCATGGCATCCCAAATGAATTTGCGGCTTGAGGCCCAACCAAAATCCCGCACATTTTCAGCGTCAAAGACCCAGGTCTTCGTTCCGGATTTCTTGTTTTGCTCGGCCTCGCGTGCCTCCTCCTCAGTTACGATCATCACCGGCTGATCATAGGTTTTTCGAGCCAGTTGAAGGCGCTTTCGTTGCTCCGCAGTCAAGACCGTCTTTTCATTTTTGAGCACGCCGGTTGAAGCCACGACATGATCTTCAGGCACAGTGATTTCAACGTGATAATCACCGAAGTTGAGAGTGAATTCCCCACTGCCGAGGAATTGTTTATTCTGCCAACCTTCGTTGTCCATGTACACAACCAATCGCGGGTAAAATTGGGCAATGGTGTAGAGGTAGTTGTCCTCCTCTTCAAAATACTCATAGCCGCTTCGCCCTCCATCCTTCATTCGGTCGTTGATGTTGTACCACCACGCCACGTCAAACACGAACGTGCCACCCGGTTTCAAGGGAACAGGCAAGTCTATGCGCATCATCGTATTGTTGATGGTATATGATAGGGGTTTGCCCGTTTCATCACCCACGTATTGGATCTTGAATCCGCCATCAAACGATGGCTCCAAGCCTGCGATGGCATCAAAACTCGAGCGATTTTGAATCCGAGATTCTTTGATTTTGTAGCTGTCGCTATCCAGCGCACGCACGTTTTGATCCAATTGCAACCAGAGGTATCTAAGCTCGTCGGGACTGTTGTTTTTGTAGAGAATCCGTTCTTCCCCGTCGATGCGCTGACGCGTGTCATCCAAGGTCACGGAGATGTTGTAATCAACTTGTTGCTGCCAATACTCGTGCCCCGGAGCACCACTCGCTGTTCGGTACACATTGGGCGTAGGAAGTTCCTGCCCCAATTGACGAAATTTATTGGTGTTCACGCGCGAAGGGATATCCTGCAATTCTTGCTGTGCAATCAATTGTGGCAAAGCGAATAAACTCGCAGCGAACCAGACAGTGGCGACTTTCGTAAGATGCTTCAACATATCTCGAGGTTAAAGCTCCTAATTTACGCCACCTTCCCTCTACTCCCAATGCAGATTCCCTGAACCTGAACGCTCAAGCACATAGAATGTTGGAGGCACGAGACCGCCATAGACATCCCCAGCTGACTCAATGGTGATGTAAGCGTAGTCTGACGCTCGAAATTTCAACGGTTGGATACCGGATTGATTGATGTAGGCTTCTTGAGAATTCAATCCGCTCGCATCCAGCCGGGAAAGGCCAGAGGCAAACAATTCACTCGTATCAGTCCAACCTTGAACTTCAGTCAATGCCACACCTGCATGCAGCCTGATTCGCAAGGAATCTACTTCCGCCTGAACCTCAATCGTTCCGGCATACGCGAAAGCGTCAATTTGAAGTACGGCAGCCGAGTCTGATAGGCTCACCG
>JBMSHA010000303.1:0-2629 GCA_049416245.1 Flavobacteriales bacterium
TTTTCTTCGATTTGATCTACAGTTGAATTTACTAAAGTATGCTCAAGTTTTTGTGCGGATCGGAACCAATCACAATGTTTTTCAACCCAAGCTCTTGACAACTGTCCAATATGCAGACGCCTTTCGGGATCGCTCAGCAAAGCATCGATTTCAGACGCAATGCCTTCCGCAGAATCGGCCACAAGCATCGGGGGGAGGGCATCCGATTCCTTTGGAAATCCTCTTAGAACGTGTTGCGTAGTGACACAGGGAAGCTCCATCGACATGGCTTCGAGGATTTTGTTTTGTTGGCCAGTGCCGATTCGCAGGGGTGCGACGAATACATCCGCTGCGGCATACGCATTCCGGATATCAGGAATCCATCCGGTAATTTCAACTCGGTCGGAAGCCAATTGTTTCACGCGCGCTTCCGGTTCGGTTCCAGCAATGACGATATGAACATCTGGCGTCGTGATTTTTGGAAGAATGTGCTCAACGAGTTGAACGGCAGCATCCACGTTAGGCGGGTAGCTCATGTTTCCAGTGAACAGAAGGGTTTTCGGCCGGTCAAAGACCTGAACACTGTTTCCCGTTCGACTGAAAAACGCGACATCAATCCCGTTTGGCACAACTTCAATCAGCTGTTTTTCAGTGTGCTGTATAAGTTTCCTGTCGGCATCGCTGATGATGGTACGCCCATCGAAGTAATCGAATACGGTGGCCTCATAGGAACGAAGTCTCCGAAATTCGAGGCGATAAATCCAACGCAAGAATGAAGGGGCGAGATTGGATTGCCGAGCAATGCCGGCACTGAGCGCATCCATATAGTCCAATACGCGAGGGATATCGTGTGTGTCTTTTACGTACTCCGCCATTCGCACCAATTGACATAAAATGACATTCGGTGAAAGTGTTTGCTGCCATTTCAGCAAGGAATCGTGGATGTGGCGCTGATAAAACCAGTGAATTTGGATGGGTGTTCTGCTGAACAATGCCCAGAGTAAGCGCATCCATCGTTTCGAGGGTGAAATCAACGCAATGTGCATATCGCTCACAAATGGCTTCAATGCTTCAAGAGCACTTTCGTCCGGTGAAGATTCTGCCAGGCTGAATAAATAAACTTCATGATCCTTCGAAAGCTGCTTGATCAAATGATAGGCACGTAGCTTATCGCCCTTGTCAAGAGGCCACGGCAAGCGAGAGGTTAAGACCAATATCTTCACAGCGCAAAGGTGGAGTCGAGCGCGTCCAACATGTTTCGGACGAGGCTTTTGTTATCAAAGTGCTCACGTGCAAAGGCCGATGCCGCATCTCCGAGTTCTACCGCTCGTTGAGGGTGCAGCAAGATTTCGATGATTTTTCGCGCAAAAGTCAGTGCATCGTCTGCGATAAGAAAATGCCGGCCATCTTCGCCTTGTATGCCTTCAACACCTAGGGAAGTCGTGACAATTGGGCGGCCGCAAGCCATGCCTTCCAGGGCTTTGATTCGCATTCCACTTCCACTGAGAAGCGGGATGATCATCACACCGTTTCCAGAAAGGAATTTCCAAGCACACTCAATTTCTCCTTCCACGTGAATACTCGGATGGGGCTCCATGAAATCAGAGGGGAAATTTCGCCCAGCCAAACGCAATTCGCAATCCGGAATTTCACGCAAAACTTCGGGCCAAACGGATTCAATGAACCAGCGGACGCCTTGAATATTGGGTTCCCAATCCATGGCGCCCAAATGAAAAACGTGGTTCGATGGGTTGGATGAGGGATTTGGCAGTTCATCTGCATCCAACCCGAATGGCAACGTAAAAACAGGGCAGCTGCATCCAATCGCCTTTATGATGCGCTTATCCTCGGCTGTAATGGCCGCTACGAAGTCGAAATCCTGAAGCGCATTCACTTCGTAATCTTTTAATCGTTCTGCGAGGTGTTTCAGGTAAATACGCTTCGTCAATCCTTCGGTTTCAACGGCTAGTTGTTCCCAAATTCGGTGCTCGACGTTGTGGGCCCGAAGCACACACGGTCCATCGCAGTAGCGCCTCACGGTGCGCAAATAAGGGGCAACGAAAAGGCTCTCAAAAATGACCAAGTCAAATACTTGACGTTGAAGGATGTGCGTGAGTAACCGGTCAAATTCCGACGCGTAAAATCGGCTGATGTTATAGCTCTCTCCCGTTAAAATACTAGAGAAGGCATCCACGCCGTTCACGGCCGTGTCGAGTACAACCGATTCCATTTCGGTTGCTTCAAGATAGGCGTCATCGATTTCGGTTGGCGTGAAGGGGTGCTTCTCGGTAGCAATGGCCAAAACCTTCACTTGGTGGCCACAACTCAACAGCCCTCGCGTCATGGCGTCCATCGCACGACATCCGCCATCCTTGCTCGGACGAGGCGGTTTGTGGCAAAGTTGTAATATGCGAAGGGACTTCATGATTTACGATGTTTTGAGGGCAGTCTTTCTGAAGATGATGGTGCGTAACCAAGCACCATTCCATTGGAAAGCCTGTGCATCGCGCATGGCCTGACGGGTGAGAAATACAGCAAAAGGCAATAAGATGAGGGAACTCATCCACATCCCAAGCGCCGGACTGACTTGTCCAGCTTTCACCATTTGTTCACCCAAAATGGACAAGATGTAGTAGGCCAAGAATATCGC
>JBMSHA010000304.1:0-2614 GCA_049416245.1 Flavobacteriales bacterium
TAAGCCCTGGGTACTTCAAAGTAGCTGGATTGGTCGTCGCCTCCGTACTCGCTGATAATTTCTGGAAGGAGGTCATTGACCAATTCACAGCGTTCACTCGCATAGGCGACGGGGTCACTGGAGAGATCGTAGATGTTGACGTCCGGATTCATTCCTCCTCCTGGCCGACGCATGTCGTCGGCATCGTTACCGAACTTGAGGTCAGCTTCTACAGAACGGCGCAGAATTGTTTCCAAACGATCGGCTTCAGCGTCCTCGTCATCCAAACCAATGGAGTAGCCGTATTCAATGACCCATTTGTCATAAGGTCCAGGTGCATCATCGAAAAATTTGGTTTGATCGGTTTTGTTTCGAGCGAAGTTGATGGAGGGATAATCCATGACGCTGTTGCTCATTCCTTTCGAATTGACGGCATCCGCATCTTTCAAAGCTTCAGGCGACATCATCGTGGAACCTGCCATGTTGTGGCTCAATCCCAAGGTGTGCCCTACTTCATGCAACACCAGCCGATGAAGCGTTTCACGTGTGAATTTTTCTTGTTCTTCAGAATCAAAAGAGCGCACACGTAGCGCTGCAAGGCCAAAAAGTGTTTGCTGGGCATGGATATTCCCTGCATCGCACCGGTGCATCCACTCTCCGAATCTTTCCCGAGTTGATTGGGCCTCTATATCCGCTTCCTCATCTGTGCTGTCAAATCCAGCGTTCTGGAACACCTCCGAACGCCAAAGCCGTCCCGTCATTCCGCTCCACTCGAGCATGATATCCGCTCCCAGGATTTCTCCCGTTCGGGGATTCACGAAACTCGGTCCGTATCCACTGTATTGGGGACTTGGAGAAGATGTCCAGCGCAGGACGTTGTAGCGAATATCGCCCGCATCCCAGTCGGCGGTGTCGGGTTGAATTTTTACTTGCACCGCGTTGATGAATCCCAGAGGTTCAAATGCGTCATTCCATTTTTCAACCCCTGATTTGATGTAATCGCGGAATTCATAGGGCGTGGTGTTTTCAATCCACCACACGATGGGTTGAACGGGTTCGGACATCGCAGCATCGGGATCCTTCTTTTCCAACCTCCATCGGTGAATCATGTCGCGCCATGGCGTAGACGAAGCAGAAGTCATGTGGTCCGTTTGAGTCGTAAAGTATCCCAATCGCGCGTCATCGGGACGGGGCTCAAATCCCGACTCGGGCATGGCGAGCAAACTGTGTTGGTACCGCACCGTGATAAAACGGGCATCCTCCAAAGCTGCACCGCCTGTTCGAGGCGATGGATTATCGTACACATAATCCACGGTGATTTCCGTGTTTTCTGGATAGTTGTTGATGTGATGAATTTTAGACTTCTCACGCGACAACTTTCCAAGGACCGATTCGCCTGGCTTGAGCGATGGTCGCTTTACCATTTCAACATCTTCCTGAAGAAACAGGGCGTCACCTGAAACCAAGTGCACAGTTTTTGTGGAGTCTTCGCCCTCGATTTTGAGGCTGGCCAAAATGGGGGTGTTGATGTTGGCTTCAGCTGCCTTCGCCAGGGGGGAATCTTCGTCGAAGTGATAATTCGTGTTCTCTGTGTGCACCTCAATGCGGTCAAAATGCTTGTGGAAAGAAATGACCTTGCTGTTTCGGTAGCTACCACGTGTAAAACCAGATTCGGCGACGCCGTCTTCAATCACGGAGAAGTAAATGAACTCTCGTTCCAACATGGAATCTGGAATGGCCATCCAGCTGCTGCCACTTGTTGAATCCACATACAATGTGAAGAGGCCTTCAATGGCCTCGGCATTTTTGGCCACTTCATCGATGGATTTGATGGCATCTTTATCGGTTTTGCCTTTTGAAGGCGCAGCTTGGTCTTGCTTTTTGCTTTTTCGATTGCGCTGAGCATCAACTTCTTGAGGCAACATGACGCAAAAAAGAGCCAAGGCAACAAGGCTGAAAATTTGGGAATGGAATATTCGCATAGTTGGTTAAGTAGCAGGTTTCGGTGACTAAATCACAAACGTGAAAGTACTCGGAAAAGTAATTTATTTAAAACCGCGGTCGCTTTTGATTTGTTCGTAGGCGGATTGGATGGCATCAAATCGCTCGCGGGCTTTGATTCGGTGATTTTCACCCAAGTCGAGTACTTTATCTGGATGGTATTTCACGGCGAGCCTTCGGTAGGCTTTTTTTACTTCGGCATCGGTGGCATGGGGTGCAACTTCAAGGACTTTGTAAGGGTCCACAATGGACGAAAGGAACATCTCTTCGATGCTATTCATGTCACCAGCGGGAATGCCCATCCAATGCGCAATTCGGCGGATTTCGGACGTCTCGTTTGGGTGAACTTGTCCATCGGATTTGGCGATTCCGAACAAGTACTGCACCAGCAACAACCTTTTCGAGATGTGCATGTTGGAGCGGATTTGTTGGGCCACATCTTGGACATTGAAATCCTGTTTGAGGACATCCCGAAGCATCAGCGTCAATTGATCGGCCTGTTGTGATCCGAAATTCTTTTGCAAAAAGGATTTGACGAATTCCAATTCAGATTTGAGCACTCTTTGATCGGCCTTCATGACCGCAGCACTCAAAACAAGCAAAGCCAGGCTAAAGTCGCCTGGCCTTGTTTTGT